>NZ_CAXSVC010000050.1:0-26395 GCF_964240755.1 Bacteroides sp. HPS0048
GCCACCGAAGATTCCGGTTATCCTGCCACCTACTATGCCGTTGTGGATTATGCGCACAAAGTCCCGTCCCCTGCCAATAGCACCGGCTGGTTTTTGCCCTCCATCGGCCAGATGTGGAATGTTTATCAAAACCGCGCTTCTTTGTTTGAAGGCAAGACAGTGGTATCAGGCTTAAAGTCTGACTGGTACTGGTCCTCCTCGGAGTTCTGCGACCTTCCGGCGAGCGGCGCTCTTTATGTGAGTGTGAGCGGCGGCAACGTGTACAACTACAGTAAGGACGACAGGAATAGTTACGTGCGTCCGGTCTTGGCTTTCTGACCTATTTACCTATTCAATCTATTTATCTATTTGCGGCGTAGCCGCTCGTTGATAAAGGCTGAATACCCGCGAAGCGGGTCGGAAAAATTTTTGAAAAATCGAGTTATGGCATTATCCGAAGAATTACCCCTATACCGCGACACTTACCGGTTGTTGAACAACCTGTTGATCCTGACGCAGGATTTTCCGCGCTTCTTCCGCTACAGTATGGGCAGCCGTATGGTGGATTTGACTTTGGATATGCTTTCTCTGATTTACAAGGCGAACAGCAGCTATGAAAAAGTGGGCGTATTGACCGAATTTCTCGACCGTTACCGCATGTTGCAGATGCTTTTCCGCGTATGTGTGGAGCAGAAGGTCATTACCGAGCGCAAATACGCCTCGTTCGGGCTGCTGTTGGAGAAGATAGGCAAGCAGGCTACGAGCTGGAAACAATATAACGAACGCGGAATGAAGAAACAGGAAGATAAAAGGCAATGATTTATCAGTCGGGATTCGGGCGGTCAAGGCTTCCCGAAGCGAACTGTTTATTATTGAAAAAGGGTTGTCGGCAGGCTTTCCTCGTGCAGGGAGGCTCGCAAAGACAAAAACAGACAACATTTACTGGTCCTCCTCGGAGTTCTACAACAATCCGGCGAACAACGCTCTTTATGTGAATGTGAACAACGGCAACGTGAACAACAACAATAAGAACAACAGAAATAGTTACGTGCGTCCGGTCTTGGCTTTTTCAATAAAAACTTTACGATAAACAAAATGGTATAGCGATATGGAGTTGCAACAAAGTCTTTTTACAGATGAGGAACTCGGAGGCATTCCGTTGGAGGATGTCTTCGAGGCGTATTTCGAGTGCCGTAAAAAGAAACGCAATACCTGCAATGCCCTTGCCTTCGAGAGCGATTACGAACGAGGTGTGTGGAACTGTGGCGGGAAATCAATGCCGGCACATACCGCCCTTCGCGTTCCATCGCTTTCATTATCAACAAACCCGTGAAACGGGAGATTTTCGCCGCCGACTTCCGCGACCGTGTTGTACACCACCTCATAGCCCACAGGCTCGTTCCGCTTTTGGAAGAGAAGTTCATCGATGACAGTTACAGTACCCGCAAGGGAAAGGGTACGCTCTACGGCATAGAACGGGTGGAAGAACATATCCGGCTCTGCTCCGAGAACTACACGCGGGATTGCTATATCCTGAAAATAGACATCCGTTCGTTCTTCATGAAAATATCGAAGAGGCGGCTGTATGACCTGACCGAAGAACTCTTGCACGAACGCTACGGGGGAAACGACCTGGCGATACTGCTCTATCTGCTCCGTGAGACGATATTCAACCGTCCGGAAAAGAACTGCATCCGCAAGACGCCTCCCCAAAGCTGGCGCGGATTGCCCAAAGACAAGAGCCTGTTCCATTCCGACGGCTCGTGCGGACTGCCTATCGGCAACCTGACAAGCCAGTTGCTCGCCCTTAACTTCCTGGACGGACTGGACCATCTCATCAGCGAAGAATGGGGCGTGAAGCACTACGGCAGGTATGTGGACGACATGGTGCTTGTCCATCCCTCGAAAGAGCACCTGATAGAGGTGAAAGCGAAAATTGCCGGCTGGCTCTCCGAACACGGGCTGTCGCTGCACCCGCGCAAGATCTATCTGCAACATTACACGAAAGGTGTCCTGTTTATCGGAGGGATGATACTTCCGGGGCGGAAATACCTGAGCAACCGCACAGTCGGCTTCTGCTACGATGCCATCGACCGCCTGAACCGCTTGGCGGCAGGCTCGCCCGATTACGTGAAAACCCACGGGGAGGAGTTTGTCAGTACGATAAACTCCTATTTGGGAATGATGCGGCATTTTTCCTCCTACAACCTGCGGTGCAAGGTCATGAGCCGTATCGGTAAGGAATGGTGGCAGGTCATCTATTTTGCCGGACACTTGGAGAAAGTCGTGTTGAAAAAACGGTACAGACAGATTGAATGCAAAAAAGAGGAGATTTGTAATGAAATCAAAGAACTGAGGAGGACTGTATGACAGAACGCGAATTGATACAACAACAGCAGGAACTCGGCGACAGCCGTTTCCTCGTGACCCGGTCGGGCAAGTTTTTCTCCGCCTACGGTTGCGGGGCTTTCGCCTTGGCACGCGCCACAGGCTACCGTGTCATGCACCGGCAGCGTAAAGGCGGAAATTTTGTGCTGACCACAGGATTCCCGGAAAGCCATGTAGGGAAAGTGATGGAACAGATAATAGCCGCCGGAGGGAAAATCGACCGGCAGGACGACGGTTCTTTCGTCTTTTCCGGCATAGACGGCAGCGAAGCGGAGGCGTTGGTCTCCATCCCCGAAAAAACGGAGGGCGGGCAAGACCGCAAGGGCAGCAAAAGTTCGTATGACAACAGCCTGCAGGCTATGATACTCTCGTTCGACCTCTCTCGCTCCACCCCTATGGATGCCATGAACTTTATAGACCTGCTGCAAAAGAGGATTTACGATACAGATGTTTAATATGACCTTGTTATATATGAACAGAAACATACCCCTGCAAGCTAAAATCCTCTTCGGCTATATGATGTTAATGGCGGTCATCATCAGCATGGCCGCTATTCTTTTCCATGAACACGCACGCCTTCGGAAAATCGAGGCCGACACCTACGAAATCAGACAGGCACGCCGTGACATATCCGAGATACACCGCAACATCACGGTACTCGCCTCATTGGGCGAGAGCGTCATCGCTTGGGAGGATGAGGACTACCATGCCTACCAAACGAGACGGCTGAGGGTGGACAGCCTGCTGCAAATGCTGCAAACGAACCATAGCTACATATTCGGTCTGTCGCAGATAGATACCCTGCAACAGTTGTTGGCGGACAAGGAGACACACCTGCACCAAATCATGCAGGTGTTCCACCGGCAGGACAAAGCCGACAGCCTGCTGGTGAACCATCTGCCAGAAGCTGCAAGGCAAGCGACACAGACCCGTACCGTCGTGCAGAAGAAGAAAGGCATAGCCGGATGGTTCGGCGGCAAGGAAACGGTGCAAGTGCCCGCCTCGTCCGACAAGCTCCGCTCGCTGAACGAACAGCTTATCGCCCTGCAAGCGGAGCGGATACGCAACATGGAGAATTACACCGACAGCCTGCGCATCCGCAACAGGGAACTGAACCGCAAACTGTTCGCCCTGCTCGGTAACATCAGCGACCATGCACAAGCCGCCTTCCGGGACAGGGAAGAGCAGATAGCCCAAGCGCACCAACGCTCCACCTCCATCATCACCGGGCTGATCATCGCCGCCATCCTCCTGCTGGTGTTCTCGTACCTGATTATCCAGAAACATCTGAAACGGGATTCGCTGCTCAGGAAAAAGATGGAGGGTGTCATTGACCGGAATAATGAACTGCTGGAAACGCGTAAAAACGTCATACTTACTATCTCGCATGACATACGCGGCCCCCTGAACATCATTTACGGATATGTCGAACTGGCAAAAGATACCCGGGACAGGAAACGCAGGAATCACCATTTGGAAAATATCGAAACGGAGTGCAAACATATCCTGCACCTGCTGAACAATCTGCTGGACGTGTACCGCCTGAACGAGTCCAAGGAAACCTGCAACAATGTACCGTTCAACCTTAATGATCTGTTGGAACGTATTGTGACCGGATTTTCACATATTGCCAATAATAAGGGAATCATATTCCACCATGATTCCCAAAATACGGATGTCGTACTGTGCGGTGACATGGATCGTATCTCTCAAATTATAGACAATCTACTGACGAATGCTGTGAAGTTTACAAACGCCGGTATGATACAGTTCAATGTCCGATATGAAAATGGAATGCTTTATATAGAAATAAAGGATACGGGAATCGGTATGGATCAAGACACCGTTTCGCGTATCTTCCGTCCGTTTGAACGCCTGTCGTCTGAGGCGAATGCCGAAGGTTTCGGGTTGGGCTTGCCCATCACAAAAGGATTGGTCAAACTTTTAGGAGGCAGCATTGATGTGGAAAGTAAAATCGGGCATGGCAGCACATTTCGTGTATCCCTGCCGTTAGCGGTTTCCAATGAGAAAATCAATAGTGAAGCGTCGGCAGTTCCGCAAGACCGTCTGCCATTGCCACAGCGCGTACTTGTTATAGACAATGACACATTACAACTGGAAATAGCCAAGGAAATGCTTGAACGCAACGGAGTATCGTGTACCACCTGTTCCAATGCCAAAGAACTGGTCAATGAGATGCGCAGGCAGGATTACGACTTGCTGCTAAGCGACATACAGATGCCGGAAACCAACGGTTTTGAAATTCTGGCATTGCTTCGCAAATCCAGCATCGGAAATTCACACACAATTCCGATAGTAGCCATGACTGCACGAGGAGAAGGAGAAAAAGAGGCATTCATAAAGGGCGGATTCACGGACTCCATCCACAAGCCGTTTTCCATGAGAGAACTGTTGGATATGGTCTCTTCTGTGGTGTCACGCGATGTGGAAGAGTCACATACACCGGATTTTGCCACGTTCACGGCAGATGTGCTTGATAAAAGAGAACTGCTAAGAACTTTCATTATCCAGTCCGAACAAAATATGGCAGACTTGCAATCGGCAATAAAGACAGGGGACATTGAAAAGCTCCATGACATAGCCCACGAGATAAAGCCCTCGTTGGAGTTGTTACGGGCCGATGCTCCACTGGTAAAACTCCGCACCACGTTAAACGATTCTGCATGCGATATGAATACCGTCAATGAACAGGTGAAGCTGCTGATAGGACACATCTCCGGACTTATAACAGAAGCTGAAAAGGAAATAAAGAAAATGAGCGATGAAACAGAAGGTACTGATAGTTGAAGACAATATAAGTTTGTCACAACGCCAGAAAGACTGGCTTGAACAGGCGGGGTACGATGTAATGACCGCCATGCATGAACCGGCCGCACGTGCATTGATACGCAAGCATCGGTTCGACTTCATATTGTCCGATGTGCGCTTGCCTGAAGGTGACGGAATATCGCTTTTAGAGTGGCTCACAAAAGAGAAGAAAGACATTCCATTCATAGTGACAACGGAATACGGGTCTATACCGGATGCGGTACGCGCCATCAAGTTGGGGGCAAAAGACTATCTGCCCAAGCCGGTACACCGGGAACACCTGCTTGAACTGGCGGAAGAGATATTCCGTCCGCTCGCGACTGTCCGCACGAAACCGAAAGACCTGTTCAGACGTACCTGCCCTAAAATACTTGAGGTGGAGAGATACGCGAGGATAGTAGCCCCGTCGGATATGTCGGTGCTGATACTCGGTGCCAACGGTACCGGCAAGGAGTCCGTGGCACAGGGCATTCACGCGAACAGCGGACGTGACGGCAAGTTTGTAGCGGTCAATTGCGGAGCGTTGCCACGCGAACTTGCGGCATCCCTCCTGTTCGGACACGAGAAAGGCGCCTTCACCGGTGCGGATACGGCAAAGAACGGATATTTCGACATGGCAAAAGGCGGTACGCTCTTCCTGGATGAAATCGGCACGATGCCTATTGACATACAGTCCATGCTCCTTAGAGTGTTGCAGGAGAATACCTATACCCCTATCGGCAGCGACAGGGAGCGGATGGCAGACGTGCGGATTGTGGCGGCAACGAATGAAAATCTGGAACGGGCCATCAAGGAAGGACGATTCCGGGAAGACCTGTACCACCGTCTGGCAGAGATGGAAATCAGGATGCCATCTTTGGCCGAGTGTGCTGATGACATTTTGCCTTTGGCGGAATTTTTCCGTGAACGGTTTTCCAAAGAACTTAAGAAAGAGACAAAAGGCTTTTCAAAAGATGCCATATACCGACTTCGTTCTTATCGTTGGCCGGGCAATGTCAGGGAATTGCAGAACCGGATCAAACGGGCGGTGTTGCTTACGGAAACCCCTGTATTGGAGTTGCCGGACTTGAACGCAGACAGTCAGACTGATATTCGGATTACGGAGAAAACTCCGGACATATTGCCTTTGAAAGACGAAAACAGCGAGAGGGAAGCCATTGCAAATGCCCTTCAAGCGTGCAACGGGCATCGTGAACAGACCGCACGATTGTTGAATGTAAACTCTTCAACACTGTACCGGAAGATGAAGAAATACGGGATAAGATAATCCCCGATATTCTATCTATTTCCGGCAACAGTGTTGACACAGAATATATTGAAATGATTTTTCAATCCGACTGAAATTTTGTAAATTTGCAAAAGATTTGGCAGGGTATAGCCTTGCCGGTCTGAAACATAGAAGAAAACCGGTGGAGGGAAAACCCCTCTGCTGATTATATAACATAAGAGCGCAAGCTTCTCGGACAGAAATCTGGTAAATTGACGTTAAAGGAGAATGATTGCGTAATGCTTATGCTATGCTCTGTCATAGCGTGGTGTTGCGTGTTCTCCTTTAGGCTTTACCAGAGCCTCTGTCTGAGTGCGTGGCTACCACGCTTCTTTTTTTAGACGGACAGGTATGGCAAGAATACAAATCATAACGGCAGTGACATTGGACGGTTATCTTCCCGACCCGAATGAAGAGTTGTTGCAATGGGTGAAGACGGACAGCCAAGGTTTCCCGTTCTGGCACGAGAGGAGTACCTTCACGCTGTTTCCCGGCTATCCCATGCTGGACTTGATTTGTGAAAAGGACGAGAAACCGGACTCCTTTACCTTTACCTCAGAAATATCCGACCCAAAGAGCCTTGACTTGCTACACGGGCTTTCCATCTACCACCTCATTGACGAAATCATCATCTACATTCTTCCTCTGACAACAGGCAACGGTACGGACTGCCTGCATCGACTTCCGGTCAATCGTTGGAAACTTTACAGGACAGTTGCTTTCAAAAACGGGATTGTCCGTCTCATTTATCGCAAATCCTCGCGATAGTCCATTGCATCCTGCAAGGAAATCTTGCAATTTGCAAGATTCGCCATTTATTCATTTTTACAGCCTCAGATTTTTATTTCACTGATATACAATGTTATATCAGTTCCTCTTGGTGTCTATCGGTGTCATTGGTACGCTGTTGGCCTTATAATATGATATAACCTGTTGCGCAACAAGGTGTAAGCAAACGATAAGTTACACTTAAAACAGATTACTCATGTTACAGATAAACAGCGAGATGTTCGCCCAAATCATGGAACGGTTCGACAGGATAGAGCGGGCATTGGAGCGTATGAACAAGCTGAAGGAATGCCTGGACGGCGACACGCTCTTGGACAACTACGACCTGTGCCGGCTGCTCGGCATCACCAAACGCACGCTGGCGCGTTACCGCCAGAAGAAGCTCGTGACCTATTACATGATTGACGGGAGAACCTACTACAAGGCATCCGAAGTGGAGGCGTTCCTCAACCAAAAGGGCAAGTCATTGCCGGCGAGGTTCAGACATCAGCCAAATGTTTAATTAAAATGAAGCAAGGATTATGGAAATAATATGTGTTGACAAACAGACTTTTGAAGAATTGCGTGTCCGGTTCTGTGATTTTGAGGAACGGATGACGCGGGTATGCCGTCCGGCCGAGGACCTCGGCTTGAAAAACTGGCTGGATAATCAGGAGGTGTGCGATGTGCTTCGCATCAACAAGAAGACACTACAGGTATATCGCAACAAAGGGATATTGCCTTTCAGCCGTATCAAGAACAAGCTGTTCTACAAGCCTGAAGACGTACAGAGATTGTTGGATTTGAATTATCACCCTTTAATAAAAAGCAGATTATGAGCTATCATTTCTTGGACGACAAAGACCCTCGGATCGACGTGATGTTTCAAGGGCTGGAAAAAATGGAGAAGATGCTCTCCGTGATTGAGAAGATGCCGAAATCCCTCTTTAACGGTGAGCGCTTCCTCACTGACGAGGAACTCTCCAAAGTCCTGCGGGTAAGCAGGCGCACATTGCAGGAGTACCGGACATTCGGGGTGGTTCCTTATTACATGGTGCAGGGCAAGACTCTGTATAAGGAATCGGATATTCTGAAGATACTGGAGGATTCCTACAAGCGTTGCCGGGAAGAACAACGATGGGTATAGCATCGTTCACTAAAAGAGACGGAGAAATGATTTCCTTTTTACAAAGGGCATTTCTCCGTTTTTATTTTATGCCATTTCAGACTTTCTTCCCCGTTTTTTCTTGACGATGAAATCTTCTTCGCAAAGCTGTATCTGTTTCCCGAAACCTGTGGACTTTAGCCGTTTCATATCCTCGTCCACTTTGGTGTCCGTTACTTGGGCATACAGCTGGGTGGTGGAAATGGAGTTGTGTCCCATCATGCGGCTGACCGTCTCTATCGGCACACCGAGCGAGAGGGTGATGTGGGTCCCGAAATTATGCCTGGCCTGATGGTAGGTCAAATCAAAGCCATATACCTGTCCCAGCTCTCGTGTCAATGTTATAAAATATCCACGATTGTAAACATTGAATACCTTGTCCCCGGTTCTTTGGCTACGATATTTCTCGATGATTTGAAGGGGAATATCCAACAGGCGGACAGACGAAAGCATATCCGTCTTTTGCCTGTGGATGTGAATCCACCATGTGCCGTCCTCAGCCTGCGTGACATCATTGACCGACAGTTTTTTCAAGTCCGCATACGCCAATCCGGTAAATGTCGAGAAAATGAACATATCCCTTACGAATTGCAGTTGAGGCTTCTCCACCGGGGTGGTCATCAGTGTCTTCAAGTCCTCCAATTTCATGTGCCGGCTTTTTCTTTTTGGCAGTTCGGGATGCAGGCGGCAGTAAGGGTCACGGCGCAATGTCCCCTGGCTGACCGCCCGCATTGTCAGCTTCTTCAGGCGGTACAGGTGTTCATGTACGGTCTTGGGTTTTTGGTTGCGGTTCGTGCGCAGGAACAACTCGAAGTCGTCATAAAACGCACGGTCAAGGCTTCTCAATGTCACGTCCTCCACGCCTTTCTTCTCCTGAACAAAAGCGGAAAGGTGCTTGTAGGAACGCTTGTAGGAGTCGTATGTTTCCTGTATGCGGTCTATCCCGATACGCTTCTTGAACTCCTCGTTATGCTCCCTGAACAAGGCAAGCAGGGTAAGTGGTTTCTGCCCGATGCCTTTGACTGCATTCTTGACAAGTTCCGCTGTAATGAACCCCAGACTGTTCTTTATCCTGTCGTAATGTCCGGTTATCTCGTCTGTCAGGTCATCTATGGCGCGGTTCACCGTAACTGCATTTTCACTCCGTCCGTCGGCGCGTCCTTTGTCGGGATTCCAAATAGAGGGATTGACGGATACTTTGGTTCCTATCTGTGCCCATTCGGCATCGATGCTTACCTTGCACAATAACTGGCACATTCCGTCCTTGCGGACTTTCGTGCGGTTTATATAGAACAATACGGCAAATGTACTACGCCGCTTGATATTCTGGTTTTCTATATTCTTTTCCATGTTCTTGTTTTTTTAAGAGGTAATCAAATCACGACGGAAAAACGTTCCGATATTTTCCGGTTCAAAGTCCTTGTGTCGGAATCAATCTTGTCATCGGTCACTTTCGCGTAAATACGTGTGGTTTCAATCCGGCTATGTCCGAGCATTTTGCTGACGGTTTCAAGAGGAACCCCATGCGAAAGGGTGATTTCCGTGGCGTAGGTGTGCCTGGCCACGTGAAATACCAGCGGACGGTTGATGTTGCAAATCCGGGCAATCTCTTTCAGGTAGAGATTCATGTTGGAATTACAATACATCGGTAGCAGCCTGTTATCAGAAACGGCATCACTGTACTTTTTCAGAATCTGTAACGGCAAGTCCAACAAGGGGATTTCAAATTCTATCTTGGTCTTCTGGCGGGCACTTTTAATCCACCATGTGCCGTCTTCCGCAAGCGACAGGTTTTCTTTTGTCAGCGAGCGCATATCCCTGTATGAAATGCCGGTGAAGCAGGAAAACAGGAACATGTCACGGACAAGGTAAAGTGTCTGCCTATGGAGCGGAGTGGTCATAAGCCGTTGCAGCTCTTCATCGGTAAGATACTTCTGCACCGCTTTCGGACGAACCGGCTCGTAACCCATGAACGGATAAACGGTAATGATACCGTCAGCGATAGCCTCACCCACGATGGTTTTCAGTTGGACGGTCAGGTTGATGACGGTTCCGGGAGCGAGATTGCGTTCGGTACGAAGGTACAGGTCGTATTTGTCGATGAAGGAGCGGTCCAATGCCGAGAAAGGAATATCCGTTAGCCTGTATTTTTCTTGCAGAAACTTCTCAATGTGCCTATAGGCATTGCGGTATGCCTGCAAACTTTTGGCTGTGCGGTTGACTCCAACTCGCTTTTCAAAGTTGTTGATGAATTGCCTGAAATAGCTCAACAGTGTTTCCTGCCCGCTTGCCATTCCAAGCAAAATGCTTTTCACTTCCTCAGCGGTCACACCGTCACGGACGGCAGACTGCTCGTTATAGATACTCAACGCCACCGCACGGATCTCATCCAGCCGGTTGTTGATTTCCTTTGCCGTCACACTCTTGCCAGACGCACGCCCCGAAGTCCATCGGGATTGCGGCACTTTCATCTTCACGCTGAATGCCGCTTCAGAGTATTTTCCGATGTTCAACTTAGCCATTACCGGACATTCGCCATTGGCATCCGCCTCGCTCTTTTTCAGGTAGAACGACACCTTTACATTTGCCTGATTCATAACCTATTCCTTTGTTTGCAAAATTATTATATAGCGAGCAAATGAATGGCATGAAAAATATAGCGGAATATAGAAAAAGCCCCCTTGACTTCCAATCTGAGACTGTATTTTTTCCTGATACGGAAAATTTTGACTAACTTTGCATTAGCAAAAAACAGACAGAACAGCGTTCTTGCGGTGGTGAACAGGGGTAGAAAAACAGTTTTGGAAGTAAATTTCATACCTATTTTCAATCCCGAAAAGGCAACGGATAAGTAGCGATTTGTTTGCCTAACTCCCCAAAAACAGGTCAAAAACCTCAAATGGAAGAATGTGGAACAAAACGACTTATCCCTTTCTCGTCCAAGCACTTTGCATTATTCCTCTGAAATCCATCCGTATGTGAGCGAGTTTTCTTATATTTGTTTTCAAATAAGCCGATTAGTCGGTTTGTTCGACATAGAGGAACCCAAACAGAAAGTGGAATTTCAAACAGAGATGTTCCTCTATGTCTTTTACTCCATTTTCCAGTAATCAATTCCATATTTATATTTTTGCGCTTAAAAAATACCGACCGTACGGTATTTTTTAAGCGCAAAAATATAAATATCTCCCATAAAAACAAAGGGAAAAATCAAATATACATTTGTACATTACTGTCGGCAGAGAAATACTGATAGCAATGTATGTTTGACTTTTCCCAATAAGAGGCAGTGTGCTACTTGTTTATCTTGGAATCATCTTGACTTTGACTTGTATTCCTTGGGAGTTCAAGACACGAACCGGTGTCTTTTCTCCGGCTTTCAAATAGAACAAAAGATAATCTTTCGCACGCTGGGACTCGAAGAGACCTTTTTCACGGTATTCGGCAATCCACTTTTGGATCATCGGAATCTGCCAGCGGTTCATCAAGATATAGTAACCGAAATAATACTCCAAATCGCTCAAGAAAATATTGAGTTTCAGGTAATCCCACCAGAACTGCTCTTTCCTTTTGCTTTTGGCGTTGAGTATGACGACCTGATGCCCATAAGTGTCACGGGGATTTTCCCAATCCTGTTGGGAGACAAACACATCGGGAACCACATTGTCGGCATGGTCTTTTGCCGGAATGAAGTGAGACAAGGATTCAATGGAATCCTTTATCTTTTCATATAAGGATGGTTCGTACTCTTTGTTGTACAGTATAACATCCCGCAAACGGGTGGAAGTGAGATGGGTCACCACGGAACGTCCTATCATACAGTGATCCGGAACAGTCATTACCGATGCCAGCCTTTTCATGAATCTGATTTCCGCTTTTGCCTGTTCTTCCTTATCCGATTTTTTGAAAGGATAATCTGACCAGGCAATCTTCCGCATTCCCCGATGCAGGTCCGTAAGCTGCAAACCCGCATAAGCGCAGAAAATGGAAGCACGAATAATCTTGAAGATAGGGGTACGGTCACTCTCGTGTGCCACGTAAGGCAGATTTTCCACTCCAAAAAGCATTTCATTTTCCGCTATCAAGTCGGCAGAGATTGTCTTGCCTTCTTCCAGCCGTCCCTTAATCTTGAAATTACGTTTTTGATATCCCCAGGTGTGAACAGGGCGCGTAGCTATCAGCGTCACACAATAATTGCCATTTTGCGGCGTGAAATCTACATTTTGCGGCGTTGCATTGAGCATCAGTTCGTTCAGCAACTTAATCTTTTGGGTATAGTCCATAAACAATTGGTTTTAAGTGAAACATTTTGTTAACAGTGCAAATGTAGGCATCAAGTTTCGTACCGGAGTTCCGTTTTTCGCCGAAAATCACTGCAACCTCAATAATATATTCTATTTTCATTCGAGCAAACACTTTCCGTTCGGCAACAAACCGATTAACGGGTCTGTTTTTGCAAATATATCTTTTTCCCTTTAAACAAGAGGAAAATACAGGATTTATTTTTCAGAAAACAATACATAAACAGGCTATGCAATCAATCCGCAATAAAAAGGGAGCATAAAAGAATGGTGGCAAAGGATACCAGAATCTGACGGGAGACTATAAGAACGAGATTTCCGTATCCGGCAATACATCGGAAATATTTTCAACCGGATTGATGGAAATTTTAGCGGCATGTAACCAAGACAACTTTTGCTTTAGTTTTTGCATCCAAATACTCATACGAACCTTATGTCCTTTTTCATCTGCCACATCCAGTTCTATACAGGCAATGATGAC
Organism: Bacteroides sp. HPS0048; assembly: GCF_964240755.1. Taxonomy (NCBI): domain Bacteria; kingdom Pseudomonadati; phylum Bacteroidota; class Bacteroidia; order Bacteroidales; family Bacteroidaceae; genus Bacteroides; species Bacteroides sp. HPS0048. Next base: position 13,179 of record NZ_CAXSVC010000050.1, read on the forward strand.
TATCTTTTTCTGCCCGTCAAGCAGCAACCGGTTAATCCGGGTGAAAAAATCTTCATCGTTGGTTGAGAAACGTGCCGCATTGGTTGCCGTGGCAATCGTGTCCCTGACTTTGACAGCAATCCTGCGCATCAATTCGTCGCCTTTTGCCTGAAGAACCTCTTGAGTTTCCGCATCGTGCGTATGCCCCCTGTAATTCTTCACCTCGACCAGAAACAGCTGTCTGTTATCGTGAATGCCCAAGAAGTCCACCGCCTTGGTAGGTTGCAAGGCATTGCTTACCTTTTTGTGTGCCAAATGTTCATCATACTTGACAACAGCCCATTGGGGAGAGCTGAACTTGAAGCTTATACCGCTTTCCTGAAAATCACTCATATCTGTTGATGAATTGCTGTTCCAAATCGTAAAATGCCGCATATTCCTCCAATATCGGATTGTTCTGTATGCCAGCCAAGGTTTCGCTTTCCTCTACCATAATTCCCTTATCTTCTTTTTTCAAGCCGAAGAACTTGACGGATATGTTCGTGTGCTCCTTGTATTCGGAATAGAGAGAAAGCGTATGTGTAAGCAGGTAGTCGTGAGTGGCGACGAAAATCTGCAAGCCGCATTCCTGAAGCACGCGGATAAACTTTGCCACGACTTTCACAAGAGCCGGATTCAGGTTGGCTTCGGGCTCGTCCCAGAACAGGATGGTGTCCGCATTGATTTCCCCATTCAGTATGAGGTACAAGATGGAAGCCAGCTTGCGGAGTCCTTCCGCCACCAAGTGCGCTTCCATGTTCCCTTTTTCTGTCTGTATATAGAAACGTCCGTTCATCTGCAAAACCTTGAACTGCAATTCCTGCTCCAGCAACTCGATAGCCGGTTTCAACGGATTGTCTTCCGACTCACGCAATATGGGGAGTGACAACGCGTGTGCCAGGTTGATATACGTTTGGTCAAATGAAATTTCACGCTTACTGCTCAAACCGATAAAACCTTCGAACAAAGAGAACATCTCACGTGGGGGGATATAGATAAAGTGGCGGTCGTCCCACTTTTCGTCCGTTTCTAATTTTACAGTTGTTTTGGAAGCGGATGAGAAGCTGTATCGCAACAGTTTGCCGTCTATCGTGACTGTAATGTTCGCCCTGCCTGAAGGCACTCCCTTGTTGACCAAGTTGCCTATGACATCCGGCTTGAAATAAAATATCATGTCTTCCGCCAAGATATACTCAAACTGTTCCTTGGAAGCTGAGTTCTTGCCGAGGAAGTCATGGCGTGCCTGCAAAGTTGCTGCCAAGCATTTGAGAACGTGCGTCTTGCCCGTACCATTCTTGCCAATAAGGACGTTTATCCCTTTGGTGAAATCAAACCGGATATTTGCAAAGCCTGTAAAATCAGTTAATAATATGCTGTTAATCATTGAATATGTTTCATTTATACTAAGTAACTACAAAGGTAATTTAAAAAACGGAAGCGACAAACCCGGTTTTAAAAAAGTTATGATTATTAGGCTTATGTTTTAGAACTATCAATGATTTGCCGACAGCACCGGAAGCCCGTATCATAGACGAAGCGAAACGGTACAAGAGTACATTGGCACGTGCCATTTGTAATCCGTTTTGGCACGATGCCCCCAGCAGGAACCGAATGCGCATTGCCTGGCAGACGAAGCGGATGTATCCGGCAGTTCCGTTGCCGAAGCCACCGCCCGTGTGGTCTGCCTTCTGTCGTTTATACGCTCCTTGTATGAGAAGCATCCGGTTGTTGTAACCAAAGACGAAGTCGCTATTCCGGTGGGGAATATATGGAAAGAGAAGTAATTGTTTTCCATCTTGTTTAAAAGGAAGGGGAATTGCTTCTCAAGAAGTATATCACGACTCGTTTCAGCGGAGGGAAACTTGATTTCAGCCTTATAGATGACATTCATGGATTTTCCCTTATTGACGATGAGAACCAAAACGAGTTTATTGATTCATTCCACAAATTTGAAGAATTGGATTGCCATAGCAACGGACAAAGGATTGGATTATAAAACGTATAATAGAATAAGAAAAGCAAGCGTTATTTTTCGGATGACTTATGGAAGAAAGGCATTAAGAAATTCAGAATCACTCAGCGGAACAGGTGTTTTGGCTATGTGGAAAATGGTATTTTTTATGTGTTGAGGTTTGATTTGGGCCATGAGTTGAGTGATGTGAGGTGATGCTTTGTACAGCGTTATTTTTAATAAGGATAGTCGTAGGCTGTCCAAAAACTCATATCCTGTTATGTGCATTATGCTATGTTTTAGATAAGAGTTCTTGGACAGCTTGATTATACCTTTTTATTTTAAGTCCTTTTACTAATTAAACAAACAATCGCAGATTTATAAAGATTGGTATCCTGCTTATCTCCATATACTTTTAGAGGGGATTTCAAGGATTATAAATCCTAATACTTAGTAACCGGCGGATTACTCCGCCGGGATGGGTGATTAATATCCGTTGGGATTGGTGGTTGTTAAAAATAGTCAAGGTTCCGGTTTGATGTTCTAGCTTTTAGTTCAAAAAAGATATGATACAAGTTCCAAAGTGCTGATAATCATATCTCTTTAAATCAAATTGACCTAATGATTTAGCAATACTTTTTCGTCTATTAAAATTGAACTTAAAAGCAATACTATTCCCAATGATAATCAATAGATTAAGTTGTTAAATCAATATCAAAAATGAGAAAGTAGAACTGGACACCCTAAAAAACAGTCATGTCAATTATTTAGCAATACCTGCGCATGTAAATTTCAGCCCAGTAATTGCATTTTGCTGTATGAAATCTATAAATTCATTCGTACAATAGTAATTATTATAAAAAATATTATCCCGAAATATGATATATGATCCGATATTTTTTTGATTAAAATCACTGTTATTATCTCTCATCATCTTTAATATTTCTTCATTGCTTTTAAACTCTGTATTTAAGGCATTTACTGTATTTAAAACATTTATAAAGTAATAATCTGAAGTGTTTTCATTTACATTGACAGGCAAAATTTCTATTTGTCCACTCAGTTTTTTAGCAAACAATGAAGAGACTCTTTTATTTACTATTAAACAGCCAGAAAAGTAACAAGATGCATCGAAATCTTCACTTCGTTTATCTTTCTTTTTTCTTTTATCATTAAAAAGTTCTAAACTAAATCCTTTCCATTCATTGGCGAGTGATTGACCTTTAAAATTCAATCTGTTTTTATGTAATTCGTCATCTTTCTTGAATACAAAGAACTTATAATTATCAAAGTCTTGTTCAATTTTATATATATTCATAGCTACCAAATTTGTTTGTTAAATAATAAATCTTCTTGTAATCTTTGCAACTCATTAAGAACTCCAGTTCTTCCACCAAAGTTTGAAGCATCTAAAATTCGTTGATTTACGGTTTTATAGTATTGGTCTGTATGTATTATTCTATGATATGCTCCTGATTGTTTGCTATTAGGATCAATATGTTTAAGATAAATACCATTTTCAGCACAATTTATATCTATTTTATATAGTTCTAAAATATCACGTGCGTCTTGTGCTCGAGGATCATCACCAGCTACAATGTGATGTGCCGCAGAACCTTTTTCTTTATGCCAAGCTCTATTCGTCATTCCTTTTTTCTCTAATTCCTTCTGTGCTTTGCGCATGTTTTTTTTCAGTTCTTTGGTACATGACAGCCCTAATACATCTGTTAAACTATTGTTATCAGACACATAACTATAATGCGTTGGATTTCCTCCTAATAATCCAATAGGGTCTTGAGAAATGTAAGATCCAATATTTGCATCATAATATCTGAATCTATTATAATACAATCCAGTCTCAATATCCTCATACTGTCCCTGGAATCTGAACGGACAATCAAACTCCGCTCCCTTATCAACGGCAAGCACTTTTCCGTAAATGTCCAGCGTGCAGTCCCAAGTCTTATTTCCCTGTCCGTCGTACATCTGGATGGGTGTACCCAAGTAGTCGGACACAATGGAATACTGCTTGCTCTCCTGTATCTTTGCCGTAGGTACAAACGTACCTGCCTCGAACACCCAGGTAGTAATATCTTCTACCGGTTCTTTTGGAAGGGTGTTTCCCTTTTCGTCTGATTGTAAGTCAATGGTTTTATAGCTCCACTCATGTAAAGGCACGTTTCCATCCCACACCCAGCGTGTGACCTTTTCGAAATACTGCTTAGCTGTGCGTCGTCCCAACGCATCGTAGCGGAACTCCACCGGCCTGCCGTCCGGGCGTATCACTTTCTTCAGCATACCGTTGGACGCCCACTCGTAGAGCCATCCCATGCCTGTAGCCAGGCAGTGGATGCTACGTTCCTTCTCCATGCGCTTGCGATCGTACCTTACGCCCGTTTCCTGCAACCATTTGAACTCACGGAAAATGAGGTTCCCCTCGTCGTCGTAGTGGTAGAAACAATCCGGGTCTTCCAAAAGTTTTCCACCGGCACCGTATTTGCGGTCCTTCCTGTCCGGGGTTCCGAAGAGGTTGCCCACGAAGTCCGGCACACGATAAATCACGTCCGTTTCCGAACCTTGGGTAATTTCCTGCCGGATAAGGAAGTCGAAACGGTCGTAGTCGTAGCGCATGACCGTTCCCGTCAGCTCGTTCTCCTTGGAAAGCAGTCGGTTGGCAATCCCCCACTCATAGCGGTATGCTCCACGCTCGATGCCTCCCGACCGGACCGACTTGCGCACCTCGCGCCCGAAACCGTCGCGCTCGGTGCAGACTGTTACGCCACCGGAGAAGGTGCGCTGCACCTCCAGCCCCGTATTGTCGCGTACCCAGGATGCCTGCCAGCTTTCACCTGCCTGCATGGTCTGCAGGTTGCCTTCCCGGTCATAGGTATGACGGATGTCCGCTCCCAGACTGCTGGTGATGCGGGTACAGTTGCCTTCGCTGTCATAGGTGCGGCTGACGGTGTATTCTCCCTGCCTTTCCTCTGTAACCAGTCCCGTCTTCCTGTCACGGGTGAACTCCAGCAGGTTCTCGCTGTTCTTCGCCTTAATGAGCATGCCGTCCTTGTCGTACGTGTAAAGAGATATCTCTCCGTCATACTGTTCCTCCTTCAGTATGTTGTCCAGTCCGTCATACAAGTATTCCGTCCATTTGTCCCCGGGGCGATTCACACGGGTAACACGTCCCGCACCATCGCGCTCGTACTCACGCCGCAAGCCGTCGAAACCTATTTCCGTAACGACTTGCCCCAGTCCGTCCAGCTCGAAGAAATAGTTGTCGCCCGCCTCGTTGCCGATGCGGCGGAGCTGCAACTCACTGTTGTAGCCGAACGTAATCCAGTGCCTGTCCTGCTCACGGCTTTTCAATACCCCCAACGCCCCGTAGGTAAACTTTACCTCACGGATGTTGTCCTTGGCATGTACCATGTTCCCCATGGCATCGTACTCAAACCGGTGCACGTTGCCATCCGGTTCCTCCAGCCGTATCAGGTTGTCCGCGCGGTCGTAGGCATAACGGGTGGCATTGCCTTTGACGTCCACCGCCTGTATGAGCCTGCCCCTGCCGTCATATTCCCACCGACGGAACAGCCCGTTGGGGAACTGTAGCAGCTCCAAATCGTAACGTCCGTTGAATGTGAGCGTATAGACACGCCCCAGTCCGTCCGTTATGGTTCGCAACACGCCTCCCTCGTAGGCATATTTCACTGTTTCTCCGCTCAACGTGGTACGGCTGATGACCCGATCCTGTTCATCATAGTCCCATGAAAGCCTTTTGCCTCCCGGTGTGCGGAGTGAAACCAAATTGCGGTTTTTGTCATAGTCCAAGAAGGTGTCCTCCTCGTTTTCGTCCGTTATCCGCACCGGCCGGCCGAACTCATTGTAGGCGGTCTTATGGGTATAGCCTTCGGGATTGACCGTGACCTCCAGTTCCTGAAAGCTGTTGTATTGGTGACGGGTAATTCCTCCGTTGGCATCCACTATCTTATAGATGAGTTTGTCCTCACCGTAATAATATTCGGTTTCGGCATTTTCCCCGTTGCGGATATGGGTATATCCCTTGCCGTAACGGATGAAATATTCCATCACGCCTCCATCGCCCCATGTATGCACACAGCGGGCATTCTCCCCCTTACCTTCATATTCCCAATGGAAGGACATACCCCCTTGGTTGGTAAGCTGTACCAGCAGGTGCCCACCGGAATAGATGAAATGCTTGCTGACATCCAGCGCATCGATGGTTTCCACCATGTCGCCCCGGTCATCATAACGATAGCGGACCAGCTTCACCTCCTCACCGTCCTGATCCACAGATACGCAGAGTACCCGTCCCGACTCGTCGGTCTCCACTTTCAGAAATTCTCCCCGTGAGGATATAATTCCTGCCAGCCTTCCCCCCGAAGCATATTCGAAGCGGACCCGGAACCCGTCCTTCGTGGAAATGTCCGACACCATGCGGTAGCCGAAACGGTTTTCAGGACCGTCAAAGCGGTATTGCAGTCCCCGGATGTCTGTAAGCTGATAACCCCGAGCGTCAAGCGTCCAGGACAACTGTTCCTTACGGTCAAAATAGGAATCTCCGGGTTTCAGTACGGGCAGGAAAGACTCCCGTCCGTCAGCATGGCGGAACAGAAAGGCTCCTTCCTCCAACTGCCGTATTCCCAGATTGTAGCTATGATGCCAGTTATACCCCAACGGACCGTCCACGGCGGCATCGCTGTAATAGGTGCGTTCCCAAACGATAGGGATGGGACCGGGCAGCTCGAAATCCACGTTGGTGTGATATACCCTGCCTGTGGCAGCATCCACCGGTTCGCCGAATGTCTTGCATTTTATGGGCTGGAGGATGTCCGCCAGTTTGTTCATACCGTTCTTTCTCAGTCTGTCAATCAGGTTCTGGAATTGGTCACCTATCTTCTTCCACATTTTACCCAAGCCCTTCAGCCCGAACTTCATTGCCAACGCGAATATGTCAATGGTAGGCGGTCCGCCCACAAGCACAGGCTTGCCTACCGATGTGATGGTAGAGAGCATGGAAGTGGGAGCAAGCAAAGCCTTGCTCACCTTCTTGGGCTTTCCCTTGCGGGGAATTGTGGGTACTCCTACGATATTGCAGGAGAGCGCCGGATGTGTGAGGGTGGAACAGGGCGCACCGTCCGCCAGGACTGTGGAACTACCCATCCACATTTCCGACTCGGACATTCCGCTGACCAACGGAGCCGGATGCAGCACGAACGCAGGCAGATGCACAATGCCGATACCCGCCTGCGCAATCCACTGGTTGTGTACCTTTACCGACGGGGCCATGCTCTTGAGGATGCTGCATGCCACTCCCGCCACTCCGCCGGTCACAGGCGGAATAGCCGCCGCTATGCCTGCCATGATGTCCGCCATAAGGTCGTACACCTTACCCACGTGAGGTACAGGCATGATGGGGGAGGGAGGGGTAACGGTAGGATGCATGTCTATCCCTATGGACAGATCGCCGAACTTGGCGACAGGCATACCCGGCATGGAAGGAAGCATTCCGCCCAAACCTGCCTGAATCTCGTCCAAAGCCGCCTTGGAGTCTGCAAAAAGGTCGGCAAAGCCCCGTCTGACACTACTATCGCCGGTAGCGTCAGCTATATTCTTGAACACATCTGACATGGTGAGAAATTTTTAGAATGTAAAAAAGGAAACAGCCGGAGTCACCAACCGGAACACTCCGGCCGTCTAAGAAAGGACTTTATCTATGCATCCTGCGCATAATCGCTGTTCCAGTCGTTCTCGTCATCCCCTTTTGTACCTTCCAGCTTGATGACAAAACTCTTTGCCGGGAAATAAGGAGTCAGGTGAATGTCGAGGAAAATGCGGTCTTTCTGCTTCGGGTCACGCTCGAAACGAAGAATCTTGAACTTCTCAATCAAGCGTCCGGGTCCCTGTATGCTGTCCAGGAACTTGCTGATCTGACCACGCAAATCCCTTTCCGCCTTGCTGTTCCAGTTTTCAAAGGCACGGCGGTTGAGGAAGTCCATCAGCACTTTCGTCACCCAGTCGAACACACGGACCACGGAATAGGTCTGCAATCCCAGGTTATCCCCATTGAACAGAGTCTTGGCAGAGAAAGCCATCACCTTGCCGTACTCCTTCACCATCGGAATCAGGCCAATCTTCTCGATTTCAGAGATCTCACTCTTTTTCAGGTTGAATGCAACCCCGTCCACCTCACTCATGGAACCGTACTTCTTTCCGGCGGTAACCTGTGCCATTACCGTCTTGTACACACTGCCCGCCAACGCCGCAGAAGGAGGAATCAACAAATCTTCCGTTTCACCCAGTTCCGCATAACGTCCGCGTCCCACCAGGTAATTGCAGGTCATACATACATTGGACTTGTACACATCGCCTCCCGAAAGGTTGGAGTCAAAGAACATTTCTATAACGTCATCCGGCTTTTCCAAATCAGCGAAATCGGTGTAAATCATTACCTTGTTGTCATGTGCTATCTTTGCCCATTTTTCAATCACCTTGTTGGAACCCAAATACCCGGGAATAACCAAAAGAGAGTAGTTGGTACGCAAGTCCAACCGGTCATAGTTCGCACGAAGCTCGTTCGCAATGGCATCAATGAAGAAAGAATTGTCCAAATCGGTAAGCTGGTCCATCGAAGCGTTCACGATGGAGATGTTCTTGATCTTGTCGGAATCCGTATTCTTGTAGAAGAGCATGACCGTGCGGTAAGACTTCTCCAACTGCTTGACCTCCTCTACCGCCTTCAACTGGTTTTGGGAAAGCAGACCGGATACCGCCGCCGATTTCTTCTGGCACAATTCCACCATCTCGCTGATGGATTTGTTACCCTCCAGCATATCCAGCCACATTTCCAGCCGTTTTTTCAGTTCCTTGCGCTCACCCGCCCGTTCAGGATCGGAAAGGAATATGTTCCGCCGCGCCTTACGTTCCGGGTTCAGGTTCTGTATGCCGTCCACGGAAGATTCCAGGACATTAAAACCTCCAAACTTAGCCAGAACCTGCAATTCTGCATTCAGATTTCTGGACTGCGCCACAGCCTGTTGCTGCTGTACGGCAGCTTCTCTTTGTGTATTCTGTTCGCTCATAACTATCATTCATTAGCAGGATTAGACTTCTCGTTGTTCTTCAAATCGTCCAGAATGGCGGAAATCGCATTGACGAAAGCCCCGCGTGTCTCCGGATTTTCCAGTACCCGTTGCAACACCTTGTTGGAGCGCAATGACTTCTCCATCCTGTCCGCAAACTGTTTCTCCGCATTCAGCCCGGACAAGAAAGGACTCTGTTCCGTCATCTTCTTGACAGAAAAATCGCCGACATTTTGAAAACGGAAATTTTCCTCTACGGGAGCCCCCTCCGCATCCGAGAACTCGATATCTATTTCCGGCCGGAAATGTGCAAACACTTCGTCGATGTTGGTCAAGCCTGCGATCACTTCGGGAGCCACCGGTTCGTCTTTTGTCAACTGTTCCACCAATAACGTTCGGTTTTGTGGAATTTCCGCAATACCTTCGGAAGCGTCAATCTTCACCTCGTTTCCGCCGATTCCATAATTTCCAAGGTCCATACTTATTCAATTTTAAATTAAAAATATATGTTAATTAAATCTCTGTCAATTGAAAATACCCCCTTTTCTTCTGGCCTTCGCCAGCTGCATGTCCGGATTGTCCACCAATTCCTTCCAGTCGTCCCCGAGCCACTCCCGGAGCTGTCCTTCCAAAATCGAGACATCAAGCGGGGAACGTACCTGTCTTCCTGTGTGAAGAGCCAGATGTGCCGCGTAAGTGAACGTGGAACTCCGCCTGATTTCCCCGGAAAGGTAACTCCCCCCGGACAGGGCGAGCAAAAAATACTCGAAAGCCTGTTCCATCTTCCCATCCTCGTAGCGCAGGAAACCACACATGCGGTAGCCTTCCATGACATAATAAGGGTCTTTTTGCGTGATGGCTTTCCGTGCCATCCCTTCATACAAGGCAACCGCCTCCTCCCGTTTTTTCCCGGCTGTCAGAATCGCCGCTTTCATGGATACGGCCATTTTCCAATAACTGTATCCTGCCGCTTCGCCACTTTCCATCGCCTTCTCTGCCTCTTTGATGGTCGCATCACTGTACTTCATGCTATGCCTGTATTCCCGGATCGCGTAACACGCCTCAGACGCTATGAACAGAGCGGAAGTCCGGATATTCGTATCCTTCATTTCTTTGGAAATATCCAATAGTTTTCGGATTTCCCTGTCCAATAATTTCCAATCCTGCTTTTGTGTACAATCCATGACAACCGTCACCTGCTGCTTGAACCGGTTTTCAGGCGCAATCAGGTCATTACCGCTATCCGACCGTGCCATCCGGTTATGCAATGCCGCCGCCATATCGAACCGGGGGCGTATGCAAACCACCTCCCGGGACTCGTCCAGCCTGACATTCCTGTTCCCTCTCAAATCAATGGTTGTCATCCGGATTCCCTGCGGGACGCCCTCTTTCAGCACATTGCCGAACCATCCTGTCCGGGAGCACCCCCTTTCCTGTTCCGGAGGAAAGTACAGACAGAAAAAGGCATCATCCAACCGGGAGATACATGCCTTGAAACGCAACATCTCTCTCCACAAGTTGCCCGCCGTATGTTCAACCGACACATCGGGGGTATATTCTTCCCTCAACAGCCCGTCGTGCCGCAGAGCCCTGAGAATATCATACTTCTCCTCAACCTTTTCCGAGAACCAACCCGCATATTCCTGCCAGAGCTGTTCGGCGTATTCCTCGTCATCCCCCTTATACGGAGTATCAAAACGAAAGAATATATCGTCGAACCGTCCTACCGGAGAACGTTCTATTTCCAGAAACCTGTCCACCAGGTCCACATCATTCTGACCGACAATCCATACAGACAGTTTCCAGTCCCTGTTACCGGCTATATCCGCCCAGTAATCGACCGCTTTGTAATATTCCTGTATAACAGATGCAGATGCTCCCATAACCAACCGGATTACGAATTGATTTTTACCATTCCTCCCGAAACCGCCACATCCGCCGTGCCTTCTATTACGAGGTTCGTACCGTTGAGCGTCCCAGTCCGGGTGGTCAGGTCATATTCTTTGGCCGCTTCCATTTTTATATTGGTACCGCTTCCACTGATTATATTCTTCTCGCTGCTGAGTACCATGTTCTCGTTGCCGGACAACAACGTCACGCTTTTCCTGCCTTCAATGGAAATGGTATCCGCCTGCAAGCCTATCGACTTTTCGTCCATTATGATGACCGATTCATCCTCGTTGGTAATGGTAACGCTTTTTTTCGCCATGACGGTAATGGCATCCGTGCCGTCCAGCAGAATCAGCTGCTTTCCCGTCCGGTCAGTAATGACGATACTTCCCGTCTCATCATCGAAAACGATGGCGTTACCGCTGCGTGTGATGATGCTTTTGGTCTTGTTGTTCTCATCGCCACCTTTTCCCGAAGCGGAATGGAACATAGCTCCCGTTACATAAGGGCGATCCGGATTGCCGTGCTCATAGCCGACCATGACCTGGTCTCCGACTTCCGGGACAAATACCCATCCGCGATTTTTGGGAACCGCATCGCTTACTCCCGCATTCGGACTCTGCATCCTGATCCAATTGGTTGTCTTATCATTCTTCTGCCAGTCGAAAGCTACTTTCACGCGTCCCTGCCCCTTCTCATCATCGTTCTTCCTTACCGTAGCCAGTTCCGGCAACGCCAGCGGAAGCCTCACATCGGGGACAGGGATATGTACCGTACCGTCCGGAATACCGACGAAGGAGTTCGTATAGTGTCCGTCACGGCGTACCTCGTGCACGACTTCGACAATGCGGAACTTTCCTAAAGGAGACAGACCCATCCTGTCAGGGAAAGAGACATCAATGATTTCGCCGATCCTGATCCGACAAGTCTTTCCTATACCCTTTATATTCAACAGATTGGCTCCAGATTCGTTTCTGACGACTTTCATCTGCTCGTCCAATCCTGCCTTGTCCGTTATATGAGGATTGGCTGCCGAGGTTGTTTTTGCGGCGTATGCCTTTTCGGAGCAACCGTGCGCAATGGACTGAAGATCGTTCATACCATCCGGTTTGGCGGGCGTATCTGCATTATGCTGTTTGTTCTCCTGCGCTACATAATCGTATCTTGCAGATTTTCCCGGTATCAGGTTGGCAACCAAACGCACTTCTTCCAGATCCATGTCGTAAACGATTTTCTCCGTATTGTCCTTCTCCGGCTTTCCGAAATACACTTTTGTCCCATCATAATAGAACCACTCCCCATAGAGTGCCGAGAGGCGGTTCATGAAGTCAAAGACGCTCTCATTATACTGCGCCATATAAGGTATAGGCGTCGCATACTTGGGGTTGGAAACCAGGTTGACCTTTCCATATTCCTGTGTCGCCTCCTTTATTATGGTGGAAAGGGACTGGTCCATCCATGAGTCGAGTGTCCTGTTGTTCTCATAGAGTATCGTAGGGCTTGCTCCATGAATGGCCACTCCGCCTGTCTCACCCATGCTTCCAACCATTTCCACCCGAGTGATGACACCCTCGAAATCATAACTTTCACCCGTCTGCTTGTGGGCAAACGAAATGCTGGCGGTCTCCCCGATGTAACCGATGAATTTTTCCGGGGTTTGTTGGAACGTATTGTTAGGCGACAGATAATTCACCACCACGGTAAAGGTGTGATGCCGGTTAAAACCCTGACGGAGACACAATGAAACGAACTTCTGCTCTTCTCCTTTCACGGTCACTTTAGTAGCCACCAAATTCAGAAAACTTGCTCCCATACTATCTTAAACTATGAATTTCAATTATTAAACCGACCAGTCGGTATGTTTTTTGGTGCCGAAATAACCGGAATTGGTATATTCCGGCACCTTAAAACTTTGATTAGGAAACAACCGTTAGTTGTTTTCCGGCCAATCCTGTGTAAACGTAGCCTCGTCCATTTTCACGGTCTGTGCGGAAATGGCGAACTTGACTGTCATCGGATAGGCGTTAGCCACATTCAGTGCCTCCTCATACTCTACCACGTAACCGTTTTCGAACACCAGTTCCTTCATTTTGGCATCCTCATCCGCTTTCTTGAAGACGATGTTTCCGTTTACAGGCTGGTACTGCTTGAACATTTTATCCAGCACAATGGTATCGGGAGTCGATTGGCTCAGTCTGAAACCTTGGGGGATTGCGTTAAAATTCTTATTTTTGCATCATGAAAACATCCTCTTCCCAAAC
>NZ_CAXSVC010000051.1:0-26211 GCF_964240755.1 Bacteroides sp. HPS0048
AGGGCAGGATTAGAGTTACTCAAAATAAAGATGGTTATGGAAAATGTACTTTTCAACTAAATTGAAGAAGAACCACTTTTATACCCCAAAAGTACGTACTTTATGTATACAAAAGTATATACTTTTGCATCTACAAAGACAGAGGTTAAAATATTCCGTTAACAATGTTAACGGAAAGTACTTCTTTTTCCTCGTTTCTTTATCCATATATAAAACCATTTTAATGGTTTATATTTAAAAAGCCTCTTTGATGCAATGGATTTCGCAACAGCTAATTTAGTAATCGTTTCTTTCCCGTATTTTTCTTCATCTGCCCTGGCAAGTTCCAAAGCCGAACATAGCAAACAATAGCCACATTGCAGATTTGAAAAAGAAAGGTCTTTCCAATCCTCCTCAGAGTCTATTTCTTCATAATAGACTCTCAAGAAATCATAAACATTCCCGGACTTTTCCATATCTGTTTTCATCAGACAGGGACAATCATGAGTATCAAAAATCCATTTCATGGCATCTGATATATAGTGGAATGTTCCTTGTCTGAGTAGTCTATCCGTTCAAACAACTCATGCAGACACATGATACGAACCGCTTCTTTATCTGCTATTTTACAACACTCTGTTTCAGATATTTTTATTCGGAGATTCCGGATTGTTTCATCCTGTCGCTCAATACGTATCCACATCATGGCGATGACAGACAATAACATAAAGTATAATAGAATAGCTACTATGCCAACGATGTGAAGTTCTCCCGATAAAGAAAAGCTGTGCCTCATATTGTTTGTTTTTAAAGTTAGAAATGGGCACAAAAAAACGCACCCAATTCAATTTAGTCCCCAGAGGTGCAGCAAACAACCCAGATAGCATAAACCGAACGGATGCGCATATCGTAGTTGTAGAACATACGAATGGCTGTTCGGTTTAACTTGCTATCTCTTTTAAGTTTGCTGCTTTCCGGGAGACGGTTAAACCAAATAATGATGTATGATACTCGATTCAAGAGTATCACTGCAAATATAGCGAAAAGAAATTACTTTCATCCACATTATCTAAAAAAAAGTCGTAGCTTTGCAATAACTTAAAAAACAGAATGATATGGTACAGCCGGACAAATATATACGGTTTGATTGGGCGATAAAGAGACTCCTCCGCCAAAAAGCCAATTTCGGTGTGTTAGAAGGTTTTTTAACCGTTTTATTGGGTGAAGAGGTGAAAATCATCGAGCTACTGGAAAGCGAAAGCAATCAGCAGACCAGTGATGATAAGTTCAACCGTGTAGACATCAAAGCACGTAACAGCAAGAATGAGATTATCATTGTAGAGATTCAAAACACCCGTGAGCTCTATTATCTGGAACGCATTCTCTATGGAGTAGCAAAAGCGATCACAGAACATATCTCCCTTGGTGAACGCTATTATGAGGTGAAAAAGATTTATTCTATCAGCATCTTGTACTTCGACATCGGTAAAGGGAACGATTATCTGTACCACGGTCAGAACATCTTCACAGGAGTGCATACAGGAGACCGCCTTGAGGTGACCACTAAAGAGAAAGATGCCTTAGTACATAAACTGCCTGCCGAAGTTTTTCCGGAATACTTCCTGATTCGTGTAAATGAATTCAATAAAGCAGCCGTCACTCCTTTGGAAGAGTGGATTGAATATCTGAAAACAGGATGTATCCGTGCCGATACCAAAGTTCCCGGCCTGGAAGAGGCTCGTGAAAAACTGATCTACTACAATATGCCTAAGGAAGAACGACATGCTTATGATGAACATCTGAGTGCCATGATGATACAAAATGACGTATTGGATGGGGCAAAACTGGAAGGACTCATAGAAGGGCGTATGGAAGGACGTGTAGAAGGGCGTATGGAAGGGTGTATGGATATGGCACGTAATTTAAAGAAATTAGGAATCTCTACAGCTATTATCATGGAAAGTTCCGGGTTGTCAGAGAAAGAAATAGAAAAATTATAACCAATATAAAGCTGCCTTTTTACTATAAAGAAGGCGTATACCAATAATAGGTTCTTTTATTCTTTTGATTTAAGATTTGCAAGTGCTCAACTCAATAGTTACAGACTTGAGCACTTGCGAAAGTTAAGTTATTTATTAAAGCCTTTCTCAGTATGAACTACATTCTCTATATCAATTAAACCAATAAAAAACAATTTATCCTACTTCTCCCCGTCTCAGAGGAAGTCATACAATCCACTCAACGACTAATTATACTTTTTCCCAAGATTGTCTCTATACTCAGTTGGCGTCATACCCAGTTTAGACTTAAAGCATTTACTGAAATAGCGCGGATCATTAATACCTACCATATAGGAAATCTGCGTCATATTGAACTCACCTGTTTCTATCAATTGGGCGGCACGGTTGATACGCATCTCTTTTATAAACTCAATCGGAGCCAGGCCCGTCAGTGTCTTCAGTTTTTTGAAGAAAACAGAACGGCTGACTGCAACTTCCCGCACCAGATCATCCACCACCAGATCACCGTTATCCATATTTGCCTCCATCAGTTCAACCAGTTTATCCATAAACTTACGGTCGTTGGGAGACATATCCGGAAGCTTTTCTTCCTCCGTAGCAGCTTCTTCTGAGGTTGATAAAGAAGAAACATGCGTATTATTCATCAGATTGTCTCTATAAAGACTTTGCAGTTTCCGACGCTGGGAAAGCAGATTCTCAACACGTGCCTTCAGGTAAGTAGCGCTGAAAGGTTTCGTTATATAATCGTCTGCACCATACTCCAACCCTTCCAACTTACTTTCGATGGAAGTCTTAGCCGTCAGCAAAACAATAGGGATATGGCTGGTAGTCATATCGGCACGCAATTCTTTAGTCATCTCGATACCGTCTTTCTCGGGCATCATGACGTCGCTGATAATAATATCCGGCACAAACTTAAGTGCTTTACTCCAACCCTCCATGCCGTCTGCGGCTTCTACCACACGATACGTTGAGGAGAAAATAGTACGTAGAAATACACGTAACTCCTGGTTATCTTCTACCAATAGCATTACCTCCTTATTGGAAGTCTCCTCCGACTCTTCATCCTGTATATCCTCATCCGGGTTAACAATCGGAATTACGGAAGCCGTAGCATCCATCACAGGAGCAGGAATAGTCATGGATGAAGAAGTAGCAGAATCTTCCAGAATAAATTCTACCGTATCGTCATAATGCTCTTTTCCTTTGAGGAAATCCACTTTGAAACAGCTACCTTCACCCAGCTTACTATCAACAGAAATAACAGCTTTATGCATCTCTACCAACTCTTTCACTAATGAAAGGCCGATGCCGGTACTTGCCTGATTGAACAGATTCTTATCTACCAGGTTTTCAAAGCGGACAAAAAGAGATTTCTTCTTATTCTCAGCAATGCCAATACCTTGATCCTGTACTCCTACAGAAACTGTTCCTTCATCTTCATGAATAAACACACGGATCAATTTTCCGCCCGGTGTGTATTTAAAAGCATTAGAAAGCAGATTAAAGACAATCTTCTCTAACTTATCTTCATCTACCCAAAGGTAAAGTTCATCCTTTTCTGTTTCAAACAGAAAATCAATGTTGTGCTCCTCGGCCAATGATTCAAAATTATCCATCACTTTACGCACAAAAGCTACTACATTGACACGCTGTACCTGCATCTTCATCTTCTTATTCTGAATCTTTCGGAAGTCAAGAATCTGATTGACCAGATGAAGCATGCGATTTGTGTTACGCTCCACAACCACCAACTGTTCACGGGCATCTTCCGGTAATTTAGAATTCTTCAATACATACTCTACAGGTCCGGCAATAAGTGTCAGTGGAGTACGAAGTTCGTGAGATATATTGGTAAAGAAACGCAGCTTGATATCCGAAACCTGCTGTTCTACAGACACTTCATGCTTCAACCGATAAATGGTAAAGAGGATATAGACAGCCACAAAGATCACAAGCAGAATAAACAACACATAAAGGAAATAGGCCAGTGGGGTTTCCCAGAATGACGGTAGTACTACGATGTCGAGAAACCGGGTATTGTCCACCCACACACCGTCACTATTGGTAGAACGTACTTTAAATGTATAGTGTCCCTTCGGCAAGTTAGTATAAGTGGCATTACGCAGCCGGTCGGCATACGTCCACTGATGTTCAAAACCTTCAAGAATATAAGCATACTGAATATTCTGTGGATTCGTATAATCGAGTGCTGCATACTGAATGGCAAAAATATTTTCTTTATGAGAAAGTACCAGTTCTTTTGTATCATCCAAACCTACCTTCAATACTGATCCTTCGCCCGGAACAATGTCCTGATTGGCTATCACTAACTTAGATAATACAATGGGAGGTACAAAGCGACTCTTGTTGATAGAATCAGGATCGAACATGAAAATACCATTACTGGCACCGAAAAGCATTTTTCCTTTGGAGGTAACAGCCGAAGCTGCTTCACTGAAGCGTACACGGAAAGTGATGCTACGGTCATCATAATTTTCAAAACGCTCTTCGCCGGGAATGAATTTACTAATACCATTCTCCGTACTCATCCATAAATTCTGCTTCTGATCCTCACGAATGGAAAGCAGCACATCAGAAGGCAATCCATCAAGTACAGAATAAGACTTGAATACTCCGTTTCCATTTTTGTCAATGGAAAGAAGTTTGTTGAGACCTCCTCCCAAAGTAGCAAGGTAGAGCTCCTTCTTTTTCGTAGCAATAATCCAGTGCACGTCATTATTACTCAGGCTCTTTGCATCATTCGGATTACGGGAGAAGTGATGGAACTGAATCTCTTCGGGAGTTTTAAAATTCTCATCAAAGGCAACTGCTCCGGCTGTGGTTCCCACCCAGAGATGTCCATTGTTATCCGAAGTAATAAAACGGGTTTTATAGCAAAGATCAATCGGATATCCTTTTAGGTTATTACGGTGATTAACGAAAATAGTATTACCTGCTTTGTCTTTTGATATATAATTAATTCCGTTGGCAAAGGTTGCTACCCAAATTCTTCCGTTATGGTCCTCATAAACGCAATACACATTATCATTACTCAGACTATACATATCATCTTCATCATACCGGTAACGGGATAGTTTGTAAGATAGTCCATTGGGTGCAACCGACTCGGCACGTACCAGTCCATCGCCCTTTGTAGCAATCCAAAGTACTCCTTTGGAATCCTGTGTTATATCATAAACCGTACCTTTCATTGGTACACCGGAAAGTGAAACATTACCTGTTTCGGTCAGAAAGCCCAAATATTTATGGTTTGCATCATACACACGAAGACGCCCGTCTTTCAATCCAACCCATATATTTTTATGTTTATCCTCACAAAGTGCACGTACTTCATTGCTTAATGATTCATAACTATGTTCTTCGGGAGTCAGCATACTAAACTGAACCGATCGAAAAGTAACCTTTTCTAATCCCTTTGAATGAGTACATATCCACAGATTACCCTGTTTGTCCGAAAAAGTAGAATGAATTTTATTGGAGAAACGCCAATCGCTACTTCCTAACTCATCATAGAAAGGTACAAGACACTGCTCTTTACGGTCGTAAAAAGAGAAACCTCCACCATAAGGGTGCACCCAAAGGTATCCATTAGTATCTTCGTGAATATGAAAGGAAGGGCGCGAACGATCGGCAGCAGTAGGTTCTACACGTATCTGCTCCCGTTTTAATATTCCGGTAATCGGATTAAAATGCACCACTACTCCGGGTTCTTCCTGTTCAAACCATACTTCTGAAGATTTGTCTACATAAGCTGAAATAATAGGTGCGGAAGGCAAATTACGACAAGTAATATGAGAATAATGTACGTGTTCTTTAGTTTTCAGATTGTAGGTAAAAAAACCATCGGTAGAAGTGGCTATAACGACCTTATCCCCCCCCACCGCGCTGATAGCAGCAATACGCGAACGGGTAGGAAGTTCAAGTAACTCAAACTGGCCGTTCTTTTTTTGGTAACGCCACACGCGCCCTCTATCCGAACCAAAACAAATCTCCGTATCATCCTCCTGTACAGCGTAAAATGCCTGTTTAGGATCAGAAAACCGTTCTTTAGTCTCTACAAAATAAGAAACCGGATTTTTCTCTCCCGGACGAATCAGCCCTAAACCATTATCCGTCAGTATCCATTCATTATTGTTAGCATCCTGATATACTTTAAAAACTTTCGTAGCAGGGAAAAGGCCGGATTTTGCCGAATAAATATCAGTCGAGAGATGATTTGTCCCTGCAAGAGTAGTCACACGAATGGCACCATCATTTTCGGTGAGCAGCCAAACGGTTCCGCAAGGAAGTACAGTGATCGTATTTACATTGGAAGTACTCCCCGGTTGGCCGGCAGCAGGCACTTGCTCGAAAGTCTCCGTACGCGGATCAAAACGATGAGCACGGTTATCATAAGTCAGCAACCACAAAAAACCGCTGGGGTCTTCGTACATTCGGTCTACACGATTGTTAGTCAGGCTGATAAAACTTCCCTGGCGTGCCTTATAGGTTTTAAAAGAGTATCCATTGAAGCGGTTTATCCCATCCCAGGTAGAGAACCAGAGATTGCCTTTATGGTCTTGCAAAATGCTCATTACAGTGTTCTGAGACAGACCTTCCTCCGAAGAATAATGGGTGAAGAAACAGCTACGCTGGGCATCAGTCGCCAGCGCGATACTCAAAAATGTTATCAGAAATAAGATTCTTCTCATCATTTTATAAACTTCCATGCTGTAAAGATACAAATTAAACCGAATTTCACTCCATTTTTGTGTACTTTTTAACAAGGTATTAGCATGAGAAGGAGCAGGTAATGTGGTAAGCTACAAGCTAAAAACAGCTTTGTGCTTTCTCAAAAAGGTACGTTTCTTTTCTCGGTGCACAGAATCTAAGCAGGAATTTAATTTGCAAGTTGCTTATTAAAGAATGCCAGTATCTCCTCCTGCATCTCTTTACTACAGAAGTGAGGTAAATCCCATAGTCTGGTAATCAGTTTATCATCGGCAGACTGGCTCTTCCAGACCCGGTGCAACTGTGCATAAGCATCTTCTACAGCCGGAACCGGGAAAAGTTTATCCTTCCGTCCGTTAAAAAAAAGCATCGCTTTGGGGCAGGCTATAGAAGCAATGTGCGGATAATCCAGATAACGCCTTAATCCGGGAAGCACATTGGCATAATTAGAATCTCCTTTACCACGCCCATAGTCGGGAGAAA
Organism: Bacteroides sp. HPS0048; assembly: GCF_964240755.1. Lineage (NCBI taxonomy): Bacteria > Pseudomonadati > Bacteroidota > Bacteroidia > Bacteroidales > Bacteroidaceae > Bacteroides > Bacteroides sp. HPS0048. The sequence continues at coordinate 7,218 of NZ_CAXSVC010000051.1, forward strand.
GTTGATACTCCGTCGTAGTAAGCCAACAAACAGCCGCTCCGGCTTTTATTTTATCAGACAGAGCCGAAAGCATCCAGGATCGATAGGCACCCATCGAGAATCCCATACAACCGATTCGACCGGCATCTACTTCTTCCAAAGAAGCTAAAAAATCGGTGGTATACATATCTTCATAAGAGATAAATCCACTCCAACTACGTCCCAACATCTCAAAGCTACAAGCCAATGCCTGCTGACTTTCATAACGTACGCCTTCCTTACGCCCGCGTTCTCCCCAGAAAAGGGCATCAATAGAAATCACTACGTAGCCTTTGGAAGCCAGATAATCACCTACATACTGATCATCATAACATTGATGTACCCATTTGTCAGCGTCCGACAACACAAGAGAATCGACACCAAAAGGACGAATCATTTTTTCTTTTCCAATGGAGAAATGCGCTCCGTGGTCGTGGAGTAATACGACGGCAGGAAAAGGTCCTTCCCCCTCAGGTACCAATAAATAGGCAGGTACACGGGAATAGGCAGAAAGATTGAAACGAATCTTACGGGCTTCATATCCGGAACGATGCTCTATAGACACTACCTCCATATCATATTTGCTGGCAACAGGAGGCGGAGTTAACATGGCTTCCAATACAGTAGCACGAGCGGTTTTCCGCCAAATGGAAAAATCCTTCAACGGACTATTTCCCCAAGCCATAGGATAGGTAAGCTCCTGTTTTATCTGATCGAGGAAAACAGGATAATCTTTCTCTATTTCATAAGAAGACACCTCTTGTGCCGTACTTGCTAATGAAACAAAGATCAATAAGCAAAAGCAGATTCGTTTCAACATTCGCATTTACTTTTATTATCGCACTACTTTTACCAATGCATTTCCATTCTTTACCGGATTCCATCCATCTTCTCCAACTAAGGTTTCTTCTATCTGGTATCCTTTCAGATTTTTGAGCTGATGAGAGAAAGTGGCACGGCCCTTTGGATTGGCGCCCTCTCCGAAACTCTCATATTCGGCATAGAATACCGTTTTCTCTGCATCCTTTTTCCCCCAGTTATGCCATCCGGCAGGTTGTATGTGTTTGCCTAGATTGCAACGAATAAATACTGCCTGCGCATAGGGACGCCATGGACGGGAAAGATAAACACCTTTCACGCCATCATCGGCAGTGAGCGTACAGTCATAGAACACATAGCCATACTTCTTTCCTGCATCCGTAGAAGGGGCTGTAACATACCCATCTCTCTTGCTATGAATATGGCAACGATTGAAGACAGCAGTAGACCAACCAAATATAAAATCGACAGAACCTTCTATATAACAGTCTTCATAATACTGACGACTGTTTTTTCCGTATGTATAAAGGGTATCCTGGAAACCAAGAAACCGGCAGTTTTTAAAAAAGATCCGATCAGCAGAAACAAAACAAGCTACGGCTTGCCCAACAGGTCCGGCAGTATTTTCAAAGGTGATGTTCTCCGCATAAAAATCAGGAGCATAAATATAGCAGGTAGATGATCCGGAAGTTCCTTTGGTCTCTCCAAAAACATTCTTCTTATTGGCATAATCATCATAAGAAATCACAGCACCTTCCTGTCCTATCAGTGATATATTAATCTTACTCTCGGGTATTACCACCTTTTCTTTGTATATACCTTTGCGAACAAGAATAGTAGTACGCACATCCTTACGGAAATCAGGTACCGCATCTATAGCCTCCTGGATAGTGAAGAAATCACCACTGCCATCCTGCGCCACCACATAATTGTAATGACGGACATACTTTGCCAGCTCAGGAACTGCTTTTGCAATGGCATCTACCGCCAAACCGGCTACTACACGTCCCCCATATACATTGAGATGTGTATTATCTTCACGTCCTTTCGGGAAAGCCGGTACTTTATTGGGGGCTACCCACATGAATAGTTTTTTAGATTCTACCGGTCCCAACCCCTGCACCAGATCATGAGTAATCTTATTCATGTCAATAAAGGCCACTCCCAACTCTTTTGCCACATTGCGGGGAGACTCAAGATAGGCACCATGTGTATCAAATAAAGTATCACCCTCCTGAACCGGTTCTGTTTCTCCGGCATCGTGGCGTGTATCCTTGGTTATACTTGCATCCAGCGGACGGACAAAATTACGACGTACAATTGCATTGCAAAGGATGGGTATTCCTCCTTTCGCCCGGGTTTCATTTACAAAACGGCGCAGATTAGCGTCAAAAGTTGTTCCAGGTACAGTGTGCCGGTCCTCTTTGGGCTTTTCATCGTTATGTCCGAACTGAATAATAACATAATCGCCTTTATTCACCTGGGAAATCACTTTGTCCCAACGTCCTTCATCAATAAAGCTTTTAGAACTACGTCCGTTTACCGCATGATTGTCAATACGTACCTCTTCACTGAAGAATCCGGGTAGCATCATCCCCCACCCACGTTCCGGATTGCCACCTGTGATATTTTTGTTAGCCATTGTGGAGTCGCCTATCATAAATATGGTAAGCACTGGTTTATCTGCTTTAAAAGCAGATAAGAGAAAGAAGATGCTCAATAGAGCTACCAGTTTGTTTTTCATTTTTGTCGAACTTATTTATATTGTTGTGCAAACTTACAGAGTTTTTAGCTGAATGCCGTATAAAAACCGTTGTTTTAGGTGGAATAATTGTATATTTGGACAGGTTTTTAAAATTTGAAGTATGAAAACAAGAAGTAAAACATTCATTTTAGAGAAGGAAAAAGTATGGGAACCGGCAGGTGAAGGGGTTGTTCGCCAGATTATGGGATACGACGGACAAGTGATGCTGGTAAAGGTAAAGTTTGAAGCGGGAGCTATAGGAACACCGCATACTCACTACCATACTCAGACTACATACGTGGCAAGCGGTAAATTCGAATTCACCGTAAACGGTGAAAAACAGATAGTAGAAACCGGAGACGGTATATATATTGAACCTGATGCAGAGCACGGATGCATTTGTCTGGAAGCCGGAATACTGATTGACTGCTTCAGTCCGATGCGGGCAGACTTCCTAAAATAAAAAGAAATAGAGGGTGCACAGGGAAACTGGTACACCCTCTTCTGCAAAGAACATCATCCCCGTAAGTCATCACGACTTTACTGCGGAGGGGAGACTTCTCTTTTATTCTATAATTACCATTTTTTGATTTTCCACCAATACGGAATTGTAGGGGTATATAGGTATATAAGAGTAGAATTCTATTTTCTATGCTTCTTATAGTTATCAAAAAGGTAACAACGGACCCTCATACCATCATCGGATACAAATCTATGGGAGATATCGTTCTATGTTGGGTAGAAACTGATTAATTATGTGGAAATATTGTGCTCTTTCAACTATTTATACGGATACCAATTGCTACTATCGGTGAAAATATTCTCAATAGTGTAACGCAAAGCTTCTTTAGGGGTCAATTGTTTTGCCCACTTCACTCTCCCGGCGGTTACAGCGCCCTCACCGGTATTTCCAAACTCAGCATAACGGGCTGTCTTTTCATTTGCTTCATTGCGCCAATTGTCCCACCCTTCAGGACGGATATGACTTCCAAACTCACAATTGAGGAAAGTAGTAGATGCATAAGGACGCCAGGGACGCCCTAAATACACTTTAGTTACCCCGGGAGCAGCCGTTAGTTTACAGTTTTTGAATACATAACCGAACGCTACATTTTCAGGAGTAGAAGCTGCTGTTATATAAGAATTTCGCTTACTATGGATAGTGCAACGCTCAAAGAGAGCAGTAGCAGGACCAAAGATAAAATCGGTAGTTCCTTCTATGTAGCAACTGGTAAACAGCAAACGCGCCCCTTCTCTACCTGTATATATCGTATCCTGATTTCCCAGAAAACGGCAATGGATAAACATCAACCTGTCACCTTCTGTATGTAGCGCTACCGCTTGCCCAAGCGGAGCTGCATTATTTTCGATGGTCAGGTTCTTGAAAGTAATGTCATTTCCTTCTACCTTAATAGTATAAGTGCGAAAAGTACCCATCTTATTAATATTGGCATGATCATCATACGTAATAATAGTACCCTCGGCACTCTCACCTACCAGTTGTACATTCTTAACCCACGAAGGAATAACCAGTTTTTCTTTATAAATCCCATCCTTTATATATATAGTAACGGTGTAATCCATAAAAGCACGAACAGCCTCCACCGCCTCCTGAATAGTACGATATTCTCCGGTACCATCACGCGCCACTACAATCGTATCTTGTTTCTGCTGTGCTTGTACCGTTCCGATACAAGCCAACAGCAGCAACAGACCTACTCTCACTAACCTTCTCATTATTTCTTCTGTAAACGTTCATACTCAAGACTCGCCATAATGAATGGCCCTACAGCTTTCGGGTCATTATCACGAATCGTCTCATTAATATAATAATCATAATCTCCCGAACGATAGTTCTTTCCACCCAGTCCGGCAACGGCACAGGCTTTCGTTATGGTCACCAAACCGTCATTGTCTACTTCGATAAAGTTATCCAGAATCCCTTTATACCCCTTCAATGCCACATCCAGGTAAGACTGATCGATGTATCCCATACGTACCGCTTTGAATAGAGCATACACAAACATAGTCGAACAGGAAGATTCAAGATAATTTCCTTTTTCACCACTCTTGTCGAGCACCTGATACCACAATCCGGTTTTCGGATCCTGAATTCGTTTCACCTGAGTTGCTATATTATTAAGGATAACAAGCATTGAATCACGCCCTGCTTCATGTTTCGGAATGAAATCGAGTGCATCTACAAAAGCCATTGCATACCACCCCATAGCACGTCCCCAACTATGTTTCGATTGTCCTGTTACGGGATCGGCCCAACGTTCTTTACGACTCACATCACAAGCATGGCGATACAACCCATTCTGCGGATCATAAGTGTGACGGGCTACAGTAATAAACTGATTCACTACATCTGCATAATCCTTCACCTGATTGTTGCGAAAAGCATATTCTGCGTAAAAAGGAGAAGCCATGTAGATACCATCGAGCCACATCTGATTGGGATAAATCTTTTTATGCCAGAAACCACCATCCTCATTGCGTGGATGCGTGTCAAGCTGACTACGCAACAAATCAATTGCTTTCTTATACTTCTCATCTTTAGACTCTTCATAAATACGGAAAAGGAATTTCCCGGAATTCAGACGGTCAATATTGTATTCATGCAATTTATAAGTAACAATGCTACCATCATTATGAATCATCGTATCAGCATATGCCAGTGCATAATCAACTATTTTTTTATCACCATATGCATCATATACATCGAGCATTGCCTGAAGCTCTAGTCCATGACAGTAGTCCCATTTCAGTTTAGGCTGAAAATCGAGTTGCCAGGATTCGGGACAACGAATCATCTCCGACTCCGTCATTCGAACGGACCAAGGCAGTTTATCACTTACTTTCTGAGCAGACAGAGAAACAGAACAGAGCAAAGTTCCCAGGACAAAAATTTTACAAATCGAATTCTTCTTCATTCTCATTTTGGTTATCGGTAATTAGATTTATTCCTTTAATGGGACAAAGATAGCGAGTCTTTTTTTATACGGTGTGTAGATTTCGATTCAAATAGTGTATTTATAAGTTTTCGTGCGCGCAAACATTAAATTCGTGTGCGATAACGTAGTTTTTTAGCGTTTTTGGACAATTTTGGTAGTATTCAGACAAAATTTACAGCAAAAGAGACAATAAATATGTTGATTTACATCAAATAATGTGTATTTTTGACCCCAGAATCAGAACTAATAATTTTAAATCATTTATCATGAGTACAATTCAAAATGCGATGGGTAAAATGACAAACTACAGATGGACCATCTGCGCTATGTTATTTTTCGCGACAACAGTAAACTACCTCGACCGTCAGGTGCTATCGCTGACGTGGGATGAATTTATCAAACCTGAATTCCACTGGGACGAATCACATTACGGTACTATTACCTCTGTATTTTCCATTGTATATGCAATCTGCATGTTGTTTGCAGGACGTTTCGTTGATTGGATGGGAACAAAGAAAGGTTTCCTTTGGGCTATCGGTGTATGGTCACTAGGTGCATGTCTTCATGCAGTCTGCGGTATAGTAACTGAGCATGTAGTGGGTCTTCACAGTGCTGCTGAGCTAGCTGCTGCAACAGGTACTGTTGTAGTCACTATTGCTACCGTTAGTATGTATTGCTTCCTGGCTGCCCGCTGCGTATTGGCACTCGGTGAAGCCGGTAACTTCCCTGCAGCTATTAAAGTAACGGCCGAATACTTCCCTAAGAAGGACCGCGCTTATGCAACTTCTATCTTCAATGCCGGTGCTTCTATCGGTGCGTTGATTGCTCCGTTAACCATTCCAGTTCTTGCTAAATTCTGGGGTTGGGAAATGGCATTCATTGTTATTGGTGCCCTTGGTTTCATCTGGATGGGCTTCTGGGTATTCATGTATACTCCTCCCGCAAAGAGTAAACACGTGAATAAGGCTGAGTTGGAATACATCGAACAGGACAAACACGAAATAGGTGGTACTTATGTAGAGGAAAAGAACGAAAAGAAGATGAAATTCTGGCAGTGTTTCAGTTACAAACAGACTTGGGCATTCGCTTTCGGCAAGTTTATGACAGACGGCGTATGGTGGTTCTTCCTCTTCTGGACTCCTTCTTATCTGTTCACACAGTTCGGTATCAAGACTTCAAGTGGTTTGGGTATGGGATTGATTTTTACGTTGTATGCAATCACCATGTTGTCTATCTATGGAGGTAAACTTCCTACTATCTTTATTAATAAAACAGGTATGAACCCGTATGCAGCCCGTATGAAAGCGATGTTGATTTTCGCATTCTTCCCGCTGGTAGTATTGCTGGCTCAACCGCTGGGTACTATCTCTCCATGGCTTCCTGTTATTATGATTGGTATAGGTGGTGCCGCTCACCAGTCCTGGTCAGCAAATATCTTCTCTACTGTAAGTGATATGTTCCCCAAAACAGCTATTGCAAGTATTACCGGTATCGGTGGTATGGCTGGTGGTTTCGGCTCTATGATCCTTCAGAAAGTAGCAGGTAACTTATTTGTATATGCTTCCGGTTCAACAATTGTAGACGGAAACGAAGTGGAAATGACACCAGACTTGCTGGCTCAGGGTGCACAGTTTGTACGTCCGGCTATGGAATTCATGGGATTCTCCGGTAAACCAGCCGGTTATTTCATTATCTTCTGCGTTTGCGCAGTAGCCTATCTTGTTGGTTGGATTGTAATGAAAGCTTTGGTACCGAAATACAAACCTATCGTACTGGAATAATCTTTCACACACAAGATTTATAAATAGCAAAGAGCTGTGTCAACGAATGGTTGATGCAGCTCTTTTTTTCCTTATCTTTGTCCCCCATGGAAAAAGAGGAAATCAAAGAGTCTTTCGACATCCTGCTCACTGCTTGTTGTACTCAGGATGACAAACTCGGCATAGCTTATAAACAAATGCGCGACCTGCTCGAGCGTCTTTGTCGTAGCCAAATGCCAAATGAAAGTCTGCAAATGACCGATCTGTCCGCACGAATCAGCTTCGTAGCAGCACGCATAGAATTATCCATTGCAGAACAAAACCGTTTACATACCTTCCGTCTCACTTCAAACGCTGTTTTAAACCGAAGAGAAGTTCCCCAACGAGAGAAACTACTGCGTGATGCGAAAACTATTGCCTTTTTCCTGAAGAAACTTTCCGGAACCGATATCCCCGAAACATTGTATCGGCTACTCCCTAAGGCAGATGCTACTTATATCGTTGCTCCACTGGCTCACAAACAAGTAGAAAGAATGCGGGTCTGTTTTCAATATTCAGATGAATTCTTTTTATATGTCAATCCGCTGGATAGTATTACCGACGAACCATTGCGAGTGCGATACAACATTCCACAAATAAATGAAGAGTTCACGGAAACCTGTAAACTTCTCTGGCGACATGCACAAATCAACCTCCTCGATGTGGCTATTGATAAGGAAGGAATACTCACTCCCTCTTTCATCGTTCTTGAACCGGATTACCTGATAGATATCAGTTCGCTGGCAGAATGTTTTCGCGACTACGGGCACCATCCCGCCAACTATCTGCTGGCACGTTTGCAACCCATAGAGAATGCACGTCCCTTACTCTTGGGAAATATTGCCAACCTCTTTTTAGACGAATGGATCCATGCGGACGGAGAAGTGGACTACCGTTCGTGTATGCAGAAAGCTTTCCGCCGTTACCCTATCGAACTGGCAGCTTGTGCCGATTTACAGGATAAGGAAAAAGAACGGCAGTTCTTTGACGACTGCAAAAAACATTTTGAACATATCCGGGAGGTAGTGACCGATACTTTCCACGCCCCCGGTTATGAAATGGATAAAACAGATGCCGTACTGGAACCTTCTTATATTTGCGAAGCATTGGGGTTGCAGGGACGTCTGGACTACATGCAGCGGGATATGTCATCATTCATCGAAATGAAATCCGGAAAAGGTGACGAATACAGTATCCGTAACAAAATAGAACCCAAAGAAAATAATAAGGTACAGATGCTTCTCTACCAGGCAGTGCTCCAGTATTCGATGAAAATGGATCACCACCGGGTAAAAGCTTACCTACTATATACGCGTTATCCGTTACTCTATCCCGCCCGCCCGTCATGGGCAATGGTACGTCGGGTTATCGATTTGCGTAATCGCATTGTAGCCGACGAATATGGTATTCAGTTACGTAACAGTCCGGAATATACAGCCCAAAAGTTACAGTCAATCAATGCCGAAACACTAAATGAACGAGGGTTTCATGGACGTTTCTGGGAACAATTCCTTCGTCCTTCCATTGATGTATTTGCCCAACGCCTCTCGGCACTCTCTTCTTTGGAGCAGGCTTATTTTTACACAATCTACAACTTCATCACCAAAGAGCTATACACCTCTAAATCAGGTGATGTAGATTATGAAGGCCGCACAGGAGCAGCCGCTTTATGGCTTTCAACACTGGCTGAAAAATGTGAGGCCGGAGAAATTCTATATGACCTTCGTATCAAAGAAAACCATGCTGCCGATGAACACAAAGCAAGTATTATCCTATCCAGAGGGGACATCCGGGAAGAAGCTCTACCTAATTTCCGCCAAGGGGATGCCATAGTCTTATACGAACGCAACACGGATACAGACAACGTCACCAATAAAATGGTATTCAAAGCCAACATAGAATCTCTCACCGAAAATGAAATACACATCCGGTTGAGAGCTACCCAACAAAATACGTCCGTCCTTCCTCCTGAAAGTCTGTACGCTATCGAACATGATACAATGGACACTACTTTCCGAAGCATGTATCAGGGATTGTCGGCTTTTGCATCGGCCACTCAAAAGCGCAGAGATTTGCTGCTTGCCCAGCGTCTTCCCGCTTTCGATGAAACTTTTTCCACCCGTATTTCTACTGCACCGGATGACTTCAGCCGTGTTGCTCTCAAAGCACAGGCAGCACAGGATTACTTTCTGCTGATAGGACCTCCTGGCACGGGAAAAACCTCTTGTGCCCTGAAAAAAATGGTGGAGACTTTCTATCAGGAAGAGAATACGCAAATACTTCTCCTATCATATACCAATCGGGCTGTAGACGAAATCTGTAAATCCCTCTCTTCCATACAGCCTGAAGTAGATTTTATCCGTGTCGGTAGTGAACTTTCCTGTGACGAAGCCTATCGCAACCACCTGATAGAAAATGAACTATCCCTCTGTAGCCGCCGTTCGGAAGTGGTGGAAAGGATCACCCGTTGCCGGATATTCGTAGGTACAGTAGCCTCTATCTCCGGTAAACCGGAATTGTTCAGACTAAAAACGTTTGATGTAGCCATCATTGACGAAGCCACCCAAATTCTTGAACCACAGTTGTTAGGTATTCTCTGTGCACGTAACACAACAGGCAACGATGCCATTGGCAAATTCATCCTTATCGGAGACCATAAGCAGCTGCCGGCCGTAGTTCTTCAACGAGAAGAGCAATCAGAAGTACATGACGAACAGTTGCGTGCCATCGGGTTGACAAATCTCAAAGACTCTCTCTTTGAACGTCTCTATCGAGCCGTTAGAGAATTGACAATGGACAATGAACAGTTGACAATTGACAGTGGACAATTGACAGTGGTCAATTGCGATGCAACATGCACACAGCGCAGCAACTGTCCACAGTCAATTGTCAACTGTCAACTGCCTAACTGTCAACTGTCCACTGTCAATTGTCAATTCTCCTTCGATATGCTTTGCCGGCAAGGACGTATGCACCCGGAAGTAGCCCTCTTTGCCAACCACACTTTCTACGAAGGGCGCCTACTCCCTGTAGGACTCCCTCATCAACAGGAAGATTCATCAGCCATTACCCGCCTTGCTTTTTATCCCTCCGAACCGGAACCTGCAGGTGCTTCCGCCAAAATGAATCACTCCGAGGCCCGTATCGCAGCCCGTTTGGCTCTGACAATCTATCAAAAAGAAGGAGCAGAGAACTTCAATACGACACGTACTTTGGGGATCATCACCCCCTATCGCAGTCAGATAGCACTTATCAAACAAGAAATAGCCCGGCTGAACATCCCTGCACTCAATGAAATATTGATTGATACTGTAGAGCGTTTTCAGGGAAGTGAACGGGATATTATTATTTATTCATTTTGCGTCAATTACCCCTATCAGCTCAAATTTCTCTCAAACCTGACAGAAGATAATGGAATATTGATAGATCGTAAATTAAACGTAGCCATGACCCGTGCCCGGAAACAAATGTTTATCACCGGAGTGCCTGATCTACTGGAACTAAACCCTATCTATCTGAGTCTGATAAAACTGGCAAATAAGCAAGTTTGTTTTAAATAACATTTGCAATCATTAGCCTTTATTCTTTCTTTATGCGGTTTATTAACACCTGAATAGCGAACAAACCGCTATATTTGCGCTACGTTTTTTTCATAGAGATTTAGATTTAAGGTTAGAAGAATTGCGGAAGTCGTGAGACTTCCCTTTTTTTCGCTTTAACGTTTACTGCCATAAAGAATTCATGATACATTGAATTCGCTTCAATCTAAAGGCAAGTAAACAAGAAAAGCCCCTTCGAGAGAAGAGGCTTTTTATGCTTCTCGCAAAGAGAAGTATGCCAGATGGTATTCATTATCCATTCGGATAGGCTATTCTACCGGTATACATATTTCCGTCAATAATTCTTCCGGAGGAGTCGATTCCGGACTATTCAGATAGGATTCATACCCACGTGAATTGCTGACCGTATAGCCACCCTGTGGTATCCAATGCCCGTAAATAGTGTCATATACGGCACCCAAATTAGCATAAGGTCCTTTGTAGCGAAATATCAGGTACTTTCCTCCCGGAATCTCTTTCACGCCAATCTCTCCTCTGGGTTGTGCAGGTGAGGGCACAGTAAAACAGACATCTGTCCGCAGATTCTTCGGTTCGGTCACCTTTGGATCATCATGGTAGATACAAATATATTCCATATAGCGGGTATCTATTTTCTCTTCGCTCACGTAAGCATATAATTTCTTCCATGCTTCGCAATATGCCAGAGCCATATACGCTCCTGTCAATCGAACATAAATTACCTGTTTCGGTTGCTGTTCGCGTACTTCCATTGTCACGTCCAGTGCCGGATTTATTTCTAATGGTTTCATAATAACGTGGTCTTTATTGTTTCTATACTCATTGGGTGAAATACCATAGAACTGCTTAAAGATTTTCGACAACGAAGAAGGAGAACCATAACCTATCTGATAAGCAATATCACTCACAGACATTGAACTGTAACGTAGTAACCGGGCTGCAGTCTCGATCCTTGTGCGTACAATAAATGCTCCTAACGGTTCATGCAGAAACGCTTTCATAATGCGGTGGAAATGATAGGGTGAGAAATGGGAAATTTCGGCCAGCTTTTCCAGGTCAATCTCTTCACCCAAATGATTGTTAATGTACTCAATCACAATATTGACACATCTGTGATACTCTTCAGTTGTTGATGTTCTTTGCTCCATATTCTTTGATTATTTCACACTGCAAAGATAGACGTACTTATCAAAGGAATCTTTTCCAATCTTGCTAATTTAGAAGATTATTATGTACTTTTGCCATAAACATACAAAAAAGATGAAAGATATAGAGATTATAGCATTCGACGCTGACGACACCCTATGGAGTAACGAACCTTTCTTCCAGGAGATTGAACGGAAATTTGCCGATTTATTAAGCATATACAAAGACACAAAAGAAATTTCTGCCGAACTATTCAAAACAGAAATGAATAACTTAGAGTGTTATGGTTATGGAGCAAAAGGATTTACGCTGTCGATGATAGAAACTGCCCTGCGTATCAGTAACCACAAAGTATCAGCCGAAATAATAAACGAGATCCTGTCTTTGGGCAAGTCGCTGCTCAATATGCCGATAGAATTATTGCCAGGAGTAGAAGAAACCCTCCGAACATTAAAACAAAGCAATCGTCATCGGCTAATAGTAGCTACCAAAGGAGACCTGCTCGACCAACAGCGGAAATTGCAACGTTCGGGGTTGGCTTCTTATTTCGATTATGTAGAAATCATGTCGGACAAAACCGAAAAAGAATATGCTAAGCTAATAAATACACTGCAAGTACCCCCCGAAAAATTCATGATGATAGGTAACTCCCTAAAATCAGATATCCAGCCGGTATTAGCCATTGGCGGATACGCGGTACATGTACCGTTTGAGGTGATGTGGCAACACGAAGTTGTAGAAAACTTCGAGCATCCCAGACTCCGAAAGGTAAAAAGGATGGGAGAGATAGTGATTAGTGATTAGTGAGCTGCGCTATGATCCGCATGGCACTAATCACTAATCACTGCTCACTAATCACTCTTTTTGTCCTTAATCATCAAGATACTCATTTCATAGAGCAAATAGAGAGGAATTGCCACAACGCTCAATGTAAACGGATCACCTGTAGGAGTAATGATAGCGGCGGCTATTACAATCACGACAATTGCATGCCGGCGATATTTCCGAAGAAATGTTTTATTGACAAGCCCCAGTAGTGATAGCAACCATGTGACCAAAGGCAATTCAAACGCCAGTCCCATACAGAGTACCAGCATCATAAAGTTATCTATATAAGAATTTAATGAGATTACATTCTCGATCTCCGCACTAAGCTGATAAGTGGAGAGGAAACGAAGTGTAAGCGGATAAACCATAAAATATCCCAGCAATACACCCAGAAAAAACATAACTGTACCTATACCAAGCGCTTTCCTCACACCACGCCTCTCTTTAGGATAAAGTGCCGGATTGATAAAACGCCATATTTCAAAGAAAATATAGGGCATAGCAGTCACTACCGACATCCAGAAAGCGGTAGACATATGTATAAAGAAAGGAGCTGCCAAATTGATATTTACCAGCTTTACTTGGAATTCCTGCGTAAAAAAGTCATCCGTCAGGTCAAACTTCTCACCAATATACCTCAACAGATCATAGAACACGAAGTCATTGTGGCAAGGAGCCAGCACTACGCTGTCAAATAAATAAGGCATAGCGATGAAATATCCCACCGCCAACACAAACCAGACTCCAATGACACGAAACAACACCCGGCGCAGTTCATCCAGATGGTCCCAGAAAGTCATTTCAGCCATGGTTATTTCTTATCCTTGTCCGTTGTTTTAGCCGGTTCGTCAATCTCGTCCTTCGCTTTATTGATTTCATCTTTCGCTTCATTCACACCGTCTTTGAAGCTTTTCACACCTTTACCAAGGCCACGCATCAGCTCGGGAATTTTCTTTCCACCAAAAAGTAACAGAATTACAAGTGCAATAATAATCCATTCGGAACCACTGGGCAGGAAGCCTAATAATAACAAGTTTATCATAAGATATATAGTATATATAAGTTTTTCGGGACAAATATAGTGATTTCACCACAGAGGACAAAACCTTTAACTCCTTTATGGAGTTAAAGGAAATGGAGAAGGGAGAATGGAGAGGGGAGAAGGAAAGAGACTGCGCTATTAGGCCGCATGGCACTTCTCCATTCTCCCTTCTCCCTTCTCCATTTCTTATTCCTGATAATACACCCTCTTCACCCGCGTAGAGATGCTTGTGAGGATTTCATAAGGAATAGTATCCAATGTATCCGAAAGCACAGTTATAGGCAGTTCATCACCAAAGATAATGGCTGCATCGCCCTCCTGGCAATCGATATCGGTTACATCAATCATACAGACATCCATGCAAATATTACCCACATAAGGCGCTTTCTTCCCATTCACCATACAATAAGCATGTCCACACCCTAAATGACGGTTCAACCCGTCTGCATAACCAATCGGAATAGCAGCAATACGCGAAGCCCGGGTCAGATGTCCTTTCCGGCTATATCCCACCGTATCTTCTGCGGGCACATCCCGTATCTGCAGAATAGTAGTTTTAAGCGTACTGACATTATTTATAATAGAGTTATCAATCGGGCTGACTCCATAAAGTCCTATACCCAACCGAACCATATCAAATTGTGCATCAGGAAAACGTTCTATTCCTGCCGTATTACAGATATGCCTCAGGATTTTATGCGGAAAAGCAGCCTGCAGCTCTTTGGAAGCCCGTTCGAATATCTCAATCTGACCACGTGTAAAAACATCGAACTGAGGAGAATCACTCCCTACAAAATGGGAGAATACCGAACGCGGAATCAGTGCATTCTGATTCTTCAACCGACGTATCAGCACAGGCACTTCTTCTTCGGAGAAACCCAAACGATGCATGCCCGTATCAAGTTTGATATGTACCGGGAAGTTTGTAATGCCTTCTTTCTCCGCCGCTTTTACCAGCGCATCGAGCAAGTGGAAGTTATAAACTTCAGGCTCGAGCTTGTAATCAAACATTGTCTTGAATGCAGTCAATTCCGGATCCATAATCATAATAGAAGAAGTAATACCCGCTTTACGCAGTTCCGCTCCTTCATCGGCCACGGCCACGGCCAAGTAATCCACCTGGTGTTCCTGCAATGTTTTGGCTATCTCATAAGAACCGGCTCCATAGGCCGAAGCCTTAACCATACATACCATTTTTGTTGCAGGCTGAAGCATAGAGCGATAATGATTCAGATTGGCCACCATAGCCCCCAGATTTACCTCCAGTATTGTTTCGTGTACTTTCAACTCCAACCTGTCAGAAACAAGATCAAAATTGAATCCACGGGAACCTTTAATCAATATCACCTCATCATGCAGATTTTGAAACACATCCGACTCCATCAACTCTTCCGTAGTATGGAAGAAGTACTTCTCTATCTCAAAACGGGCAGCACTGGAAAATATCTCCGGTCCCACACCTATTATTTTGTCAATGCCACGACTTTGTACCAATTGGGCTACCTTACGATAAAGAGTCGTGGTACTCTGTCCGGTCTCTAATATATCCGACAGGATGAGTGTACGTTTCATCCCTTTTCCTTTTACTTCAGAGCGCCTTACGAGAAAGTCAAGAGCAATATCAAGCGATGCCAGATCGGAATTATAACTATCATTGATAAGTACACATCCATGTTTTCCTTCCTTCACTTCAAGACGCATGGCCACAGGTTCGAGCCGCACCATTCGTTCTGTGATCTGATCGGCAGGCATCATCAGATAAAGACAGGCAGCAAGGCAATTCAGTGAGTTTTCAATAGAAGCATCATCAATAAAAGGAATACAGAAGGTATTGTCCATCTCCAGATAACGATAAGAAATTACCGTATGATCTTCCTTTTTTACCACCCTGCTTATATACAAAGGACGTTCTGCATCCCGGCAGCTCCATGCTATCTCACGGGCAGTGAGCATTGACTTACTCACACAATTGCTTATCAACTCATTGTCGGCATTGTAAATTACGACATCGCAATTTTTAAAAAGACTCAGTTTTTCCATACACTTCTCCTGCAAAGAAAAGAAGTTCTCCTGATGTGCCCCGCCAATATTGGTCAGGATGCCAATAGTTGGCTTTATCATATTCTGTAAAGCACGCATCTCTCCCATCTCAGAGATACCAGCCTCAAAAATTGCCAATTCAGCTTCTTCATTCATCTGCCATACAGAGAGAGGAACGCCGATCTGAGAATTATAACTACGAGGCGAACGTACAATCACCCGATCCGGACTCAACAATTGATGCAACCACTCCTTTACAATCGTTTTTCCATTACTTCCGGTAATGCCGATAACCGGTATCTGAAATCGTTCACGATGTAGTTCCGCCAACTTCTGAAGAGCCTTCAGAGGATTACCGACGATTAGAAAATTGACAGTTGACAGTTGACAATTGACAGTTGTTGCGCTGCCTGCATGCTGCATAGCAATTGTCAATTGTCCATTGTCAACTGTCAATTCATTAAACTCTTCCTGAGTGACAACAAAATTTCGTACACCACGTTCATAAAGCTCAGGAATATAACGTGCTCCTTTATTTCGTTTGGTAGTCAGGGCAAAAAAAAGAGTTTCTTCGGGGAAGCTGAGAGAACGACTGTCAGTCAACAGCCAGTCAATAGTTGCTTCATGGGTACCCACCCTGCGAGCACCTATACATTCGGTTATAGTTTCAATCGTATACAACATAATAATTATTCAATTTAATAATGTGCAAATATGCCAATGTACCATTCGGCATATCTTCGGAAAATATAGCGCAGCCAATTGGCATATTGGCACATTGGCACATTATTTCTACATTATTCAAACTCTAAGTACGGGTATTTTCGGTTAAGTCGTTCTATTTTTAACACAATTTGTCCTAAAAATCTTTTATGTTCCTCTGAGCCCGGATGAAAGGGGCGGTGTGCCTGCGCCTTGCGGATACTTTCACATTCTTCCATAATCTTTTTTGTTTCATCAGAGAAGAAGGCTTCGGAAAAACGTTCCCACAAATAACGGATAGCCACGGGAGACGGATGCAACATGTCATCGGCATAAAAACGATAGTCGCGAAGCTCATCAAGTACAATCTCATAAGAAGGAAAATAGAAAACGAATTCAGGGAAAAGAGTTTGTAGTTGTTCGGTAGCCAGCAACAGGGTGGCTTTACTAATCTGATTGGCATGCATGCCATCGCGTATATGCCGGATGGGACTAACAGTAAGAAGTACTTTCAAGCCGGGATTCTGTTCGCGAAGTTCACGAAGCAGGCATGTATATTCCTTCACGATCTCTTCAACTGTAAGCTTTCGGCGTACAAATAACTTTTCCGGCTGTTTATGGCAGTTTGATACAATGCGTTTATTCTCTCCCTGTTCATACACCCAGGCTGTTCCCCAGGTGAGCAGCAGCCAATCGACATCCTTTATTCGGGCATGAGCCTGTTGCAAGCGCGTATTGATATTCTGTAATACATCATTCGGCAATGCCGCCGAAAATGCTCCGTGATGCATCGCACTATGCCAACAGTCGCGAAAGAAAAATAAATCGGAAGTCGTATATGTTTTTCCCGAAAGTATTTGTCTTAATGCCTCCGAGACAGATAACGGGTTATATAGTATCCCAAAAGGGTTGATATCACAACGAAAGAAATTATCTTTCAGCAGATTGCCGATATTCTCTGCAAAACAGGACCCTAACAGTAATAATTGCCGGGCATGAGTGATAGGTGGCAATCCTTTGGGTAATTCAACGAGGGTGGTAAAGTTCATAATAATATACCAATTGAATAATATGCTAATGTGCCGATTGGCTACGTTGTATTTTACGAAACCACACCAAATGATAATCGGCACATTATTAATACGGCGAAAATATAGAAAAACTCCGAAACAGAGAAGAGGCAGATAAGTTTTTTAGCCGATAAGGTGCAGTATTTCTTCAAAGCCAACATTTATATAATCGTACGTACACCTTAATTTATTGAAATAATAATCTAATTTTTATCTAAATGAAAATCGTAAATAACTCGAAAAGCATAAGGGTAAACCATCTCCTGAGAGTAACCAATTATAGCAAAACTGCTATCGCCGCCCTGACATTGACATTCGGCATAACGACATTTACTGCCTGCAGTAACGACGGAAATACGCCCGAAGTGATATCCGTAAAGGATGTGGAAGGTAGCTATGCGGGTAAAGCAAACATTACATTCATTGAATCGAGCACTTCGCCAACCCCAATTCCCCAAATAGAAGTGGAGACCACGCTCAAAGAAGATACAATCTACTTCGGAAAATTCCCGACTGATGTCTTGATAACCAACATTGTGGGAGAAGAGAAAGCACCCGAAATCATTGAACTCGCAGGTGATATCAGTTATAAAGTAGGTTACAAACCGGCATTCAATGAAGGTTACACGCAAATATTGCAGACTTTAGATCCTAAACCTCTGAAATTTACAATCGAAATTCCTTCTAAAGAAGAAGGCCAACCGGATGTTATGGAAATAGAAGCAACGATTTCTGCTACGGACAAAGGAGTATTCACCTATCAAGACAAGACACTGAAATTTAAACTGATAGTTGAAAGTGCTAAACTCAATGGAAAACCTTGCGAAGGTATCTCAATGGAAGATATAGTATTCGAAATGAATAAGAAATAGGATTCTTCGTCAATTTAGTTAGCAACAGAACCTTAATAGACTGATGAGCCAATCTTGTTAACATTGAGTGAAATGTCAGGATGGAATTAATAAATGTTTCAAAAAATGCAGTTAGCCTGTCTTTTTATTCTTATATGGCTAATTTCCATGACACCCTTATTCTAATTATTGCTGTAACTGGAGAATAAACTGCATAACAATATAAATTATTATGCGTATTGCGTTGTATATTTTTTCACTTTTGGATAGTTATGCACATTTAGTCGGCATGTTATCCTGATTTTCCCGCTATGATAAGTTCGGTTTCTCTACCATTATCTTTGCCATGGAAAACATAGTTCTTTATGAACGTTAATAAGAATAAATTTCTTAATATTGT
>NZ_CAXSVC010000052.1:0-24959 GCF_964240755.1 Bacteroides sp. HPS0048
AATTAATATTCAATTAAATAACAATAAGAAAAGTACATATGCAATAGTAATTTATTTAATGCGTCGGCCCTGCACCGGGCAACAATACATTCCTTCCTAACCTAACCAATGAGCCATCCCGGGCAATCCTGTCTACCTGATATTTAAATAGTCTCATCGCCTGGCGTACCTCCCCGTGCGGGAAGCACTAATAGTCTGTATTTTCCGGATCAAAGTTGGTCCAGTTATCCATCCAGTTGTCTTGTGCGGAGAAAGCACCGATATAAGTAACTTTTTCCAGTTGGGTAGCATTGGGTACGGCATCGAACGAAGCTTTACCCAGCAGTGGACTTTCGCTTGTTGGTGCATATTTCTGTCCTACGTTTTTCGTGTCGATTAGTTTCAGATCGTCTTCGTTCTCAAACACTGTATTTCCTTTCTGTGCTTTGAAGAAAGTGCTGGAATAAGACGGTTTTGTTTCGTCGTAAGTAATCTTACCGTCACTGTATGTACCAAGTACATCTTCGTACTTCTTGTTAGCATCCGTACCCACAACCGAGTTCTTGCCCAAAGCCAGATAGATGTTTTGCAATACGATCTTCCCTTCTTTGGCCGATTCAACCGTATTTCCTTTTTCACCGTCGATGATCAGTCCGATAGGCCAGCCGATGGCTACGGAATTAACGCAATTCAGGTTACTGCTGCGACGTATCTGCATAGCCGACTGGAATTTACCAAGACCGGAGTTGTTATTAGGATAGAGATCACCGGCATTGATGTAGTCCGAAGTATTCTGGAAATCAGCGTTGAGTTTTGTGGCAGGGCCTACAAAGGTAACATTACTGAATACAGCTGTCGTAATAGGCGTGGCTGCGATATTACCGTCAGCACAGTTGTCCGACTCAAATCCGTTACTCTGTGATACGTCTGCAATTTTCGGGTCACGCACGCCCAGGCAGAATTGCACGTTTCCGGAGAATCCATTGTCCGTATCAAAGTCGTCGTCCCAGCCTTTGTAAGCAATCAGGTGCTTGCAGTTTACGCTTCCGCCGAACCATTCAAAAGAATCGTCATTAGAATAGGATACCTGCAGGTGGTCTACTACCGTACCTTTACCTACCGAACCGAAAGTGATACCGTTGATTTCCTTATCCTTTTCAAAAGGGAAACCGGCAAACTCTACACGGATATATTTGAAGATACCGGAGTTATCGTTATCGTCATTGCCTCCATGTTTGGTTCTGGGACCACCTTCTATTTGCTGCTCTTTCTGATTGTTATTTGCCTTTCCGCAGATGATGAGTCCACCCCAGTCACCCGGACGGCGGAGACCTTTTTTCATCATGGAAGTCATTACAATCGGTTCTTGAGCCGTACCTTCGGCAATCAGTTTACCACCACGTTCTACAATTAAAGCGGCTTTTGTACTCTTGTCGCCACGGATTACCGTACCCGGGTCAATGGTAACCGTCACTCCGTCAGTGATGTAACACCAGCCTTTCATAAGATACGTACCTTTGGTGATGTGTACGTTCTGTTTCACTTCCCATTGTTGGGCACCCTCATTATTGCCGAAGAGTACTTCCAGATCTTTAATGTTGGTGTCCTCATTCGGATCGATAAAGTAAGAAGGAGCACTTTCGTTATCGCTACAACTTGTTATGGTGCCAAGTGCCAATATAGATGAGAGGCAAAGGGCTGCAAACATACTCTTTTTCATTGTCATTCTTTGTTTAAGTGATGAATTATAGATTAAAACTAATACTCAGATTAATATTTCTTCCGGGCTGATAAGCGCGGGTGATCTCTTCATGTTCTGACTTCACGTCACCTTTGCGTACCTCCGAGACCTGTTTGAAGTAAACTTTTTCGGCAAGCAGATCGCGTACACCGGCTTTCACTTCCCAACGGCCGAACTTCTTACTTAGAGAAAGGTCTATTGTGTTACGTGGCATCTCATAGGAGTTGGGTAAGTTGTTGGTGTTTTCACTTCCGGCACTTCCTACACTGCGGCCTACTCCGATGATGCGTTTTCCGATACGGTTGTAAAGTACGGCAGCATTCAGTCCCAGCTTCTCATTCTGATAGAAAAGGCCTGTATTGATGAGGTAAGGAGATTGTCCCTGCATGGGGCGGTCAAGCTCAATGCTGTTCTTATCGAATTCTACCTTACTTTTGATCCATGCTCCGTTGAAAGTCCAGCTTAAATCTTTCAGGCCGATAAAGCCGAGGTTCTTACGGATATCAAGTTCGATACCATAGTTGTTGGCTGCTTTGGCATTCTTATAAGAATAGGTGAGGTCTGTTCCTCCGTTTACGGTATAAGTCCACTCTATCGGATTCTGGAAGTTCTTGTAGAAAAGTGCTACTGAGATCACCTCTCCGCCGGAAGGATAATACTCATAACGGAAGTCTATATTCTGAATATACGCAGATTTTAAGTCCGGATTTCCTTCTACCGGACTTGCTAGATCGAAGTCATAATATACGGAGCTGGAAACTTCACGGAATTCGGCACGGTTGACAGACTTTCCGTAAGCCAGACGCAATTGCTGCTTTTCCGTCAGTTCATAGCTGATGTTCAGAGACGGAAACAGGTCATTATTGGTATAGTACTTGCTTTGGGGGCTTTTGGCTGTAGAGCGGGTATTGCTGATCAATTCCATTTGATTGTACTCATAACGTACTCCCGCGTAGATATTAAAAGCTCCCAAAGGCAGATTGGCTCCTATGTATCCGGCTGCCAGGATATTATTTCCACTGTAGTCATTCAGTTTGTTGGGCTCTTCAAAGAGGTGAAGTTTGTCTAAACCATAATTCTCCGGACGTAATACGGTATTTATCATATCCATATAGCGAAAGTCAGCCGGGAGTGTGTTGCTTGCCTGATTCCAGTTATAATAGAAGCGGCGGGTGGTAAACTCACGTGTACGGTATTCGCTGTAAGCACCGGCTTTCAGTGTCGGATTGAATGTACCGAAAGAATATTCGTGTTGATAGTTGATGTTGGCCGAAGCAATGTGTTCGTCCAGCTTGTAGAACTCACGGCTGATATCCGAACCACTGGTTAGCCCTATCCTGTCCTTTTCAAGTTCATCATTCAACAGGATGCGGCGACGGTCGGGCATATTACGGTTGGCGTATGCATATCCGGTACTCCAATCCAGTTTGCCGTTGTCAAAGGTATGTTTTCCGGTGAATTGCCCGTTGTAGGTAGTCCGGCTGGAGTAGTAATATTCCATACTCCGTTCATTATTGCTCTGTGCATCTATACCTTCGCGGGTGGTGTACCGACTTTTGCCAAGCTGGTTGAAGATGTTCTTGAATTCAAAATGATGACGGCTGTCTTTGGGTTGGAAAGTAAGATTTGCCATGGCTCCGAGGCGCACATCGTTATTGTATTGGTTGTCTATGCTTCTGCGTAGATATACTGAGTGGTCATGAGTTACGTCATAAGCTCCGAACAGGGAGTTTTCCATATCCTTGTAAGTTTTATAGCTGTTGCTATAGTTCAGTGTAGCCAATAGACCGTATTTGCGTCCGCTTTCCGTATCCCAGATGTGGCTGTAGGAAGTATTCAGTTTCAAATCGGGCAGGGGCTTTTTGCTTTTTACGGTCCAATCATTGTTCAATCCGTTATTCATCAGATCCACGGCCTTGCCATCAAAAGTATTCATTATTTTGTCAATGCCTCCTTGTAGTGAACGTAGCCCGTTGTCGAAACCAAGCAGATCGGTTTTGCTTCCCTTGTTATAGTAGAAATCCCTGAAATGGGTATTGTCATTTACTGCCGCACCCACAGAGAGGTTAAAGCTGTTTTCACTTGGCATATCTTTGGTATTGATCATAATAAAACCTCCTGTGAAGTCCGAGGGATATTCCGGTGCAGGACTTTTCACGATCACCATGTTGTCAAGTTGTGAACTGGGAATGATGTCAAATGAGAAAGCACGTGAATCGGCTTCCGAACTGGGCACGGCCCCTCCGTTTATCCATACATTATTATACCTTTGCGAGAGTCCGCGTACCATAACAAACTTTTCATCGATAATGGATACACCTGGTACCCGCTTGATAACCTCCGAAGCGTCTTTGTCTTGTGTTTTACTGATTTGCTGGGCCGATACTCCGCTTTGTACTACCAGGCTTCGGCGTTGGTCGGTCATCATTGCCACATCGGTATTTCTTTTCATGCGTGCCACAACGGTGACATCACTCAACGTCTGTGCGTCAGCCTCCATCTCAAAGTTAAGTATGAGTGGCGCATGGGTGACCTTTATATCTTTCTGTATAATGTCTTTATATCCTATGTATCTTATTTCAAGCGTATATATACCACTCTTGAGATTGTTGAATTGGTACTTGCCGTCCATGTCGGCAACTGTTCCGAGTGTAGTCCCTGAAAGTTGTATGGTTGCTCCGGTCAGTGGCTCGTTTGTAACCCGGTCTGTGACTGTACCATGAATGTTACCTGCTTGTGCTGCAAAAGTCAGTACGGTGAGTAAAAAGAAGAACGAAATTGCTTTTCTAAATGCTTGTTTCATATTCATTATAGGTGTATTTCTTTTGACGTTGCAAAGGTGCGGAGAAGGGATTACATAGGTAATACACTTGAAATACAATCGGTTTGCACTTCTGTTACAATCAGGTGTCTTTATGGGTTTTTCGATAGGTGAAAATGCTGCATGTAAAAAAACTCTTTTAGTGCCATAATATATAATTAATTAATTACTTTTGCCGAATATAGATAATTGTATTGTATGGCCGTTTCTACTAACTTTCAATGCAACGATTACGAACGTTTGCGTGAGCTTACTTTTTTAGCACAAATAGGCTGGTGGGAGGCCAATTTTGCTACCAGAACTTTTCGTTGTTCTGAGTATATTTGCGATTTACTTAAACTGGAAAACGATGAGATCAGTTTTGATTCGTTTTCTCGTTTGATCCGGCAGGATTATAATGGACGTACCAAGCGTGAATTCATCTCTTTGTCATACATTGATGTATATGATCAGACTTATCCTCTGCTTATTGATGAAAAGGAAATATGGATTCATTCACATCTGGGTTCTAAGAAAAGAAATAAAGCGGGTGAATTAATAGCCTTTGGCTATATTCGTCAGGTGGAAGGAGCAGAAAAAGATATGGCAGCGAGGCTTGCCATACGTACTAATGAACAACTTGCACGGCAAAACTCAATTTCACAATCGCTCTATTATTTTGTTCAGGAGTCGGATGCTACACCCGGTATCAATAGTATATTGAATGATATACTTCAGTTTTTTCAGGGAGGGCGCGTTTATATCTTTGAGTATGACGAGGAGTGTAAACATCATAGTTGTATTTTTGAGGTCTTGGCAGATGGAGTGAAGCCGGAAATTGATATTTTACAGAATATCCCGGCTCAGGAACTTCCATGGTGGACGGAGAGAATTCTTTCCGGGCAGCCAATTATCCTTAATTCTGTTGAAGACCTGAAGGAAAAAGCTCCGGCTGAATATGATATTCTTAGTAAGCAGAATATTAAATCGCTGTTGGTTGTCCCTCTCAAATCTGGGGAAAAAGTACGTGGGTATCTGGGAGTGGATTTAGTGAAACGTACTCATATGTGGAGCAATGACGACTGTCAGTGGCTCTCTTCATTAGCCAATATTATCAGTATTTGTACCGAACTGCGTTATGCCCGTGATGAGGCTAAACACGAGCAGGCTTTCATGCACAATTTGTTTCACTATATGCCTATCGGATATATTCATATAAGTATTGTACGTGATGCTGAGGGTAAGCCGATAGATTATCTGGTCACTGATACGAATCAGATGTGTACTGATCTGATGGGGATTCCAAGTACTGATTATATTGGGAAATATGCCAGTGAACTGCATGTTAACTATCAGCAGAAGCTGAATTATATTGCTGATATTATAGATGGGAGTGGTTATAAAGAATTAGAAGTATCTTTTCCTGTATCCGGTAAAAATAGCCGTTGTATTGTTTATTCTCCTGAAAAAGATGAGATAGTGGCACTCTTTGTTGATATAACAGAGACTGAACAGGCACACAAGGCACTGGACCGTAGTGAAAAGCTCTTGAGTATAGTCTTTGCTAATATTCCTGTTGGTATAGAAATCTATGATCAGAATGGTTTCATGATCGATATTAATAATAAAGACATGGAAATATTCGGGGTTCGTGACAAAGCAGATGTATTGGGTGTTAACGTATTTGATAACCCGAATATATCGGAGGAAATCAGAGAACGGATGCGCAATGAAGAAAAGCTGGATTTTCGTATGAATTATACGTTTACCAGTATACGAGAATATTATGAATCTGAAAGAAAAGGATATATAGCTCTCTATACCAAGGTGAGTAAGTTCTTTGGCAAGGATGGTAAGTTTCTCGGGTATATATTTTTGAATATGGATAACACCGAGCAATTGGATGCTATCAAAAAGATACAGGATTTTGAAAACTTCTTCCTTTTGATTTCTGATTATGCTAAAGTAGGCTATGCGAAGCTCAATCTTCTTGATAAGCAAGGATATGCTATAAAGCAGTGGTTTAAGAACATGGGTGAGGAAGAGGATGCTCCGTTGGCAGATATTGTAGGTGTGTATAGTAAAATACATCCCGACGATCGTGAACAGATTCTTAATTTCTATCAGGAGGTAATAGAAGGACGTAGTAAAAGTTTTCGTAGTGAAGTCCGTGTACACAAGACAGCAGAGGAAATGCAGGATTCCAAAGTTCCGGATTTCTCCGAATGGAATTGGGTGCGGATGAATATTATGATGTCTCATTATGCTCCTGAAGAAGGACTGATAGAGATAATAGGTATCAATTATGATATCACGGAAATGAAGGAGATCGAAGTCAAGTTGATTGATGCCAAAGAAAAGGCAGAAGAAGCCGACCATCTGAAAAGTGCTTTCCTGGCTAATATGAGTCATGAAATACGTACTCCGCTGAATGCGATTGTAGGTTTCTCCGGATTATTGGTAGAGACCGAGGATGTGGAAGAACGCAAACAGTACATCGGTATTGTTGAAGAGAATAATGAGCTATTGTTACAGTTGATTTCGGATATCCTTGATTTGTCGAAAATAGAAGCTGGTACTTTTGAATTTACTATCACGGAGGTGAATGTAAATTTGTTATGTGAGGACATTGTACGTAGTATGCAGGGAAAGACCACAGAAACAGTAAAGCTGGTATTTGATAAACATTTGCCGGAATGTTATATTATGAGTGATCGTAACCGTCTGCACCAGGTTATCTCTAACTTTGTGAATAATGCAGCTAAGTTTACTTCGGAAGGAACTATAAAAGTAGGATATGAACAACTGGAAGATAGTAGAATTCGTTTTTATGTGTCCGATACGGGTATTGGAATTAAGGAAGAATACCGGGTGCAGATTTTTGATCGTTTCGTGAAGCTGAATTCATTTATTCATGGTACCGGTTTGGGGCTTTCTATTTGCCGGAGTATTATAGATCAGTTGCATGGTGAGATCGGAGTGGAATCTGAACCGGGTAAAGGCTCCTGTTTCTGGTTTATATTGCCGATAGTGTAAGGACAGCTTGAAGCTATCGGCACTTATCCCGAAGTGATGGTTGCACTTACACGGAATAACAGTTACATTAAAAAACGCAGATTACACAGATTATCGCAAATTGAATTTAAGTTTTGCGATAATCTGTGTAATCTGCGTTTAGAAGTTACATGTTGATAACTTTCTCACGCTTCTGATATTCTGCTTTGAAAGATGATCATCCGGTCTTTACAGTCCGAATGCGAACTTATCTATTGTCTGGTAAACTACACTTGCAATACCTAAGCCTAAAATACCCAATACACAAAGTGCCAAACCTATTCTTGTACAGTTGTCACTTCGGAATGCCGGTGCCGGATTGTCTGAAGGAGTAATGTACATGGCTTTCACTATCAACAGGTAGTAATATAGTGAAATAACAGTGTTGATCAGCGCTATGAACACCAACAGATGGAAACCTGCCTGGAATGCCGACATGAAGATGAAGAACTTAGAGAAGAATCCCGCAAACGGTGGAATACCTGCCAGTGAGAATAGAGACAAGGTCATAATGAATGCCAGTTTCGGGTTTGTTTTATAAAGTCCTGCATAGTCTTCGAGCGTGAATCTTTGGCTGCGGAGTGCTACAATAGTAATCACTGCGAATACGCCTAAATTGGCTACTGCATAAACCAATACGTAGTATACCAGTGAAGACATTCCGGAAGCTGTACCGCCAATCACACCCAGCATAATATATCCTGCCTGAGAGATACTGGAAAATGCCATCAGGCGTTTCAGGTTCTGCTGTCGGATCGCAAACAGGTTAGCTATTGTAATAGAAACAATTGTGATCCAGTAAAGAACCTCCTGCCAGTCTGCTATCATCGGGGCAAATACTTTAATCAATACTGTGAGAAGTACGAAAGCTGCCGAACCTTTTGAGATGACACTTAGGTAGGCTGTTACCACACTCGGTGCACCTTCGTATACGTCTGCTGTCCAAAGATGGAAAGGAACCAGAGAGAGTTTGAATCCCATACCGGAGAAGAAAAATACAAATGCCATTACCTGCAACATATTACCATCAATGTGTGCAGGCAGGTCGTTGAAGTAAAGAGTACCGCAAGTGCCATAAATCATCGATAAGCCAAACAGCAATAAAGCGCTGGAAAATAAGGCTGTCAAAATGTATTTGGCACCAGCCTCGGCAGAGTGGTGACGGTATTTGTCGAAAGCAACCAGTGCTGCCATCGGAATACTGGCTGTTTCCAGGCCGATGAAGAACATCAGGAAGTGTCCGGCAGATATCATGAGATACATACCTAATAAAGTGGAGAGTGTCATGATATAAAATTCACCGCGTTTGATTGCTGTATCTTCCAGCTTCAGCCATTCGGCAGCCATAAAGAATACGATAATCGTGCCGATGTTGAGCACTGCTTTGATAATGGTTTGCATCGGCGTATATTGATACATTCCGCCAAAAGCTTCCGCATTACCGGCTGCAGGTACCAGGTTGATAACCGTATGAATGATCAGCAATGCGATAGGAAGCAGGGTTGCAAAACGTGCATGTCCGGGAGTATTTCGCTTTTCCGGGTCCATAAACAAGTCAGCCAGAAATATAATGAGGATAACTGCTATCAGTGATAACTCCTCTTTCATATATAGAAATTGTGAATAATCCATTTCTATCAAATCTAAATTAATAATTAAAAATTAAAGAGAGATCACGGGATTAAGTTGGATACTACAGGCAGAACACTACCACTGATCATATCACTTATCCAGAACGGAGCCAACCCCAGACCTGCTACACTAATGATGAGGCAGATCACGGCGAAGCGTTCATCCCAGGTAGCATCTGTCAACGCCAGGTGATGTTTGTTGGTACAGGTTCCGTAGAGTATTTTACCTACGAGACGCAGGATATATACGGCCGTGATAACAATACTTGTACAAGCGATGATGGTCATTGTGCGGTAGAATACACCGGTATTCTGGAAAGAACCGACAAAGATAGTCATCTCAGCAACGAAACCGCTTAACCCCGGAAGTCCTAAATTGGCAAGACCGGCAATAACATAACATACCGAAAGAAATGGCATCACTTTCATTAATCCGCTCAACTCGCGGACGTCACGGGTGTGGGTACGTCCGTAAATCATACCGATAAGAGCAAAGAACAGGGCTGTCATTAATCCGTGTGAAAGCATCTGGAGTACAGCACCTGTGCAGGCTGTCTGATTCATCATCAGGATAGCGAAAAGTACCAAACCGCAGTGGCTTACGGAAGAGTAGGCATTGATGTATTTCAGGTCTGTTTGAACACAAGCCGAGAAGGCACCATACACAACGGAGATACCCGTCAGAATCAGGAATATCCAGCTTAGTTCGTTGGCTGCTTCCGGCATCAGATACATGGCAATACGGAAACAACCGTATCCTCCTAACTTCATCAATACTCCGGCGTGGAGCATAGATACAGCTGTCGGTGCGGAAGCATGACCGTCGGGACTCCATGTATGGAACGGGAAAAGGGCGCCTAATACACCAAATCCAAGGAATGTAAGCGGGAACCAGATGCATTGTTGGGAGAAGGGGATATTGTGTAACTGTGCTATCTCAAGGATATTCATTGTTGTTCCACCTGATCCGAAGAAGATACCTAATATGCCTATCAGCAGAAAGGCAGAACCGCCCATCAGCATCAGTGTCAGCTTCATGGCTGCATATTCTTTGCGGCCCGATCCCCATACACCAATAAGCAGGTACATCGGAATAAGTGCTATTTCATAGAACATGAACATTGTGAACAGGTCTATTGAGATAAAGAACCCGAATACACCCATAGACAACAAGGTGAACCACAGAAAGTATTCTTTGGTAAGTGGCTGCAAACGCCAGGAGGCGAATGTACCGGTAAATACGATGACAGCCGAAAGTAGCAACATAGCTACAGAGATACCATCGACACCCACGGAATAAGCTATGTGAAGGGGCGCATACCAGACTGTGTCGGCCCGGAAAAGCATCTCGGAGGTATCTCCACCGGCGCGTGCCTGCAAATACCCTACTGTTAACGCAATGGCCGAAATCAATAGTGCCGAAGAGCCGACTACCATTACCGTGCGTATCTGCGCAATGCTACGGCTGAGCCAGAGAGCAAACAGCATCAGAAGGGGAATTAGTACGAAAATTGATAAGAAATTCATCTTTATATTTACAATTTAACGATTTACGATTTACGATTGAAATTACTCTCAGAGAATAAGCAACAGGATAAGTGCCAACGCTCCACAAAGGAATACGTAAGCATACTGTTGTACCTGACCACTTTGTAAGCCACGGATCGAATCACTTGCTGCATTGGCAGCCCAGGCGATGAAATTGAATGTACCATCTATCACATGACGGTCAAACCAGGCAATGGGTTTGCTGATGCAACGGAAAATAATCCGGTGAGTGACGAACTGATACACATCATCAATGTAGAAGCGATGATAAGCAGCTGTCCACAGACCGGAAAAGCGGTGTTGTAAACTGTCGGCAAGCGGCTGGCTCTTGCCTTTGTACATAAATGTGGCAAGTGCGATAGACAAAAGGGCAACAATAATACTTGTTCCTGCCACCGTCCAATCCAGATGGATGGTATAGGATTCCCCGTTGGACGAAATAAAATGTCCGAAAGGAATGAATCCTGCTCCACAGGTGACAAGTGCCAGGAATATCAAAGGGATAGTCATAGCCAACGGACTCTCATGAGGGTGAACTCCTCCGGTTCCATGTGGAGTGTGGTGGCTATCATCGCTTGACGAAACCCGGTTCGGCGCCTCGCCGCCCCAGAAAATACCGTAATAAAGACGGAACATGTAAAACGCTGTCATTGCCGCAATTACAGTCATAATCCAACCCATAACCGGGCTGAAAGCGAAGCAGGCTGCCAGAATTTCATCTTTAGAGAAGAAACCGGAGAAAGGAGGGATACCAGCAATGGCCAGACATGCAATCAGGAATGTGATATGTGTCACAGGCATATATTTGCGCAATCCGCCCATAGCCGACATTTCGTTGGAGTGTACCGCATGGATAATGCTACCTGCACCGAGGAACAACAATGCTTTAAACATAGCATGTGTGAACAGGTGGAACATGGAAGCCATGTAACCTAATCCTCCGTGATGCGGATCGGCAGAAGTACAAACTCCGAGGGCAACAATCATAAATCCTATCTGTGAGATAGTAGAAAAAGCAAGTACGCGTTTGATATCGCTCTGCACACAAGCTACGCTCGCTGCATAGAATGCAGTGAATGCACCCACGTAAGCTATCCAGTGCAATACATCCGGTGCATAGGCAATGAATAACGGGAACATACGTGCCACCAGGTATACTCCGGCTACCACCATGGTTGCTGCGTGAATCAGGGCGGATACAGGTGTCGGACCTTCCATCGCATCCGGTAACCAGATATGTAACGGGAACATGGCACTCTTACCGGCACCACCCACAAACATCAGTCCTAATGCCAAAGGTAACATGGAAGCTCCTCCGCTGATCAGTGAAACCGTGTCGGGAGTGAAACCGAATGTACCTCCGTAATATCCGTAGATAAGGATACCAATCAGGAAGCCCAGATCGGCAAATCGGGTAACGATAAATGCTTTCTTACTTGCTGCAATAGCTGACGGTTTGGTATAATAGAAACCAATAAGCAGATAAGATGAAACACCTACCAGTTCCCAAAACAGATACATCTGGAAAATGTTGGTGGCTACTACCAGTCCCAGCATTGACATGGTAAACAGGCTCAGAAAGGCATAATAACGCTGGAATCCTTTTTCTCCTTTCATGTAGCCGAAGGAGTAGATGTGTACCATCAGTGATACAGTAGAGATGACGATGAGCATCATTACTGAAATAGGATCGAGCAAAATTCCCAGGTTGAATGTCAGTGTTTCTGTGAAAGGAAGCCATTCAACGTTATAAGGTATCCATGTAGCAAACGTACCATCTTCCAGGCGTGGAGCCGAGAAGTATTGCACTGCAGTGACGTATGACAGCACAGCTACCACTCCCAGCACAGTAGTGCCAATGATACCCGCTGTACGATGTGTCATCCATTTACCTCCGATTCCCAATAACAGGAAAGAGAGGAAAGGCAGGAGAAGTATTAATATTGTATATTCCATTTGATTAAATTAAAAATTGAAGATTAAAAATTAAAAATTCTCCCTCTCACCATTTCATATCATCCAGTTTCTTCACCTGGATACTTCGGATATTACGGTAGATATTGATCATGATCGCGATAGCGACTGCTGTTTCTGCGGCTGAGATAGCAATAGAGAACAGTGCGAAGAAATATCCTTCCAGACCATCCGGGAAAAGGAAACGGTTGAATACAGCGAAGTTGATATCTGTTGCATTCAGCATTAATTCTACGGATATCAGTATAGCCAACGTGTTGCGGCGTGTAAAGAATCCGTAAATTCCTGCAAACATCATGATGGTTGAAACCACCAGATAATATTCCATGTGTATCATCATATCTATTTACGATTTTACGATTTACTATTTACGATTGAGATTACTTTGATTTACGATTTATTATTTACGATTGAAGCTACCTTCGATTTACGAGGCTATGAAGAGCTTACTTCAATTGTCTAATCGTCCAATCGTCAATCTTTTTATCTTTTACGTGCAATTAACAATCCACCCACGATGCAGGCCAATAATAGGATACTGACTGCTTCGAACGGCAGAATATATCCATACTTGTCTCCTGACAGCAATGCATGTCCAATTGTCTTGATTGTTATCTCTACAGGTTCAGGATTGCCTACAGATACAAAGCGGTGGCTAAGTGTAATAAACAGCACAATGATTGCTCCTGCTACTGTTGTCCCCAGTCCGGCTATGAGTTTACTTCGTTTCAGCTTTTCGGCACGGTCGCCTTCTCCACTGGTTAGCAGGATGGAGAATACATAGAGTACCACAATACCGCCGGCATAAACCATTATCTGCACCGAAGCCAGGAATGTGTATCCCAGCAGAAAATAGATACCTGCCGTACCAAATAGTACGAAGAGCAGGTAAGTGGCCGAACGCACGATGCGTTGTGTTGTCACCGTCATGATACACATCACTGAGATGAACACGGCCAGAAAGTAGAATACTACTGTTTCAAGTGTAAATTCCATGAATTTAGTGTTTAGTGTTCAGTGATAAGTGATTAATAAGGAAGTGAGAAGATACCGCAACTTGCTAATCACTAATTACTAAACGTTAATCGTTATTTACTTATTACTTTACTGCCTTCGTGATTTAGCTGTAGGACGAGCTTTGAACGATCAAATACGGCATGTTCAAAGTTCTGGTCGAACGTAATAGCATCATGTGGACAAGCGTTTACACAAAGCTGGCAAAACATGCATGCACCGAGGTCGTATTCGTATTTGGCAAGTATTTTTTTCTTTTTGCCCTCTGCTGTTTCGATTGTTTCGGTAGTGATGCTTATCGTATCGTTAGGGCAGGCATTCTGACACAATCCGCAGGCTATACAATGATGCTCATTGTTTTCGTTATGTGGCATATTCAGTGTGCCACGAAAACGGTCGAACATCTTCAGCTCCTTCCGGTTTTCCGGATATTGCTCTGTAATCTTCTTGCGGAAGTACACCTTCATAGTGGTCTTCATACCGGTCAGCAGCGTGCCGATACCATTAAACAGACCTCCTAAATATGTATATTCTTCTTTTTTCATTCTTCTTTGTAGTTTTATTAATTATCACGTGCCGTAATCACCGCTTGGCGCATCTCCCCGTGCGGGAAGCACTAGAAGTGGAGGCCAAAGACTACGATTAATACCATTAGTAGCAGGTTCAATAATGAGATAGGTACCAGGTATTTCCATTCCAATGCCAGAATCTGGTCGATACGCAGACGCGGGAAAGTCCATTTCACCCACATCAGTAGGAATACTACAAAGAATGCCTTTGCGAAAAACCAGATAAATCCCGGTATATAATCCATTACTGCATTAAATCCGTCCAGTCCGGAGATGTGCAATGGCATCCATCCTCCGAGAAAGATAGTAGCAGCTACAGCCGATACGATAAAGAGATTCAGGTATTCTGCCAGGTAGAAGAATCCGAAATGCATACCCGAATATTCTGTATGATAACCAGCAGTCAATTCACTTTCTGCTTCAGGAAGGTCAAATGGACCACGATTACACTCGGCATTACCGGCAATCAGATAGATGATAAATGCAATTACTGCCGGAATGTGTCCTTTGAAAATGAACCAGCCATTGGCCTGGCTTTCTACTATTTCAGAGAATTGCATTGTACCCATCAGCACTACCATTGTTAGGATGCTCAATCCTACGGAGAGTTCGTAACTGATGATTTGTGCACCACTACGCATTGCTCCGATAAGAGAGAATTTATTGTTGGAACCCCATCCGGCAAGCAGGATACCTACCACGCCTACACTTGAGGCTGCCAACAGGAAGAATACACCCACATTAAAGTTGAGTACCTCCATACCTTTATTGATAGGTAAACATGCAAAGGTGAGGAAAGAGGCGATAATCACCATGAACGGAGCCAGGTTATAGAGAAACTGGTCTGCTCCTTTCGGATTGAAAATTTCTTTGGTGAGCATTTTCAGCACGTCGCATATTACCTGTATAGAACCCCAGGGGCCTACACGCATCGGACCAAGACGGCATTGGAAGAATCCGCACACCTTACGTTCCATATATATAAGTACAATGGCCAATACTGCATACATCAGTATGATGCATACTCCTATTGCCACACATTCGATGAATACAGCCCACCCTTCCGACATGACAGAAGTCAGCATTTGGTGTATCCAGTTTGTTACAATACTAAAGTCAAACATATCTATATTTACGATTTATTTCCTACGGTCATGACCATTATCTAATCTTTAACACATAGGAACGTTGACGATTTACGATTTAAAACACTCTGTATTACGATTTTCTTATTTACGGTTTACTCTTTTTACTCTTTCCGCTTCGCGCAGCCAAAATCGTAAATCGTAAATCGTCCAATCGTAAATCCCTTTATCTGTCAATATCCGGTACCACATAATCCAATGTTCCTCCGATAGCAATCAGGTCGGCTATCTTTGCTCCACGGCAGATGGTATCGACTACACTTACCAATGGCAATCCTGTTGAGCGATAGTGCAGGCGGTAAGGAGTTTTGTCTCCCCGGCTTTCAAGATAAACACCGAATTCACCGCGGCTCCCCTCTACGGCAGCGTAGTATGAACCTTCGGGGACACGGATGATTGGCTTCATCTTCTCCTGGAAAGGACCTTCGGGGATGTTGTCAATCAATTGCTCTATGATGTTAAGACTTTCCATAATCTCATCCATACGTACCATGTAGCGGGCAAAAGAATCGCCTTCCGTATAGACAATTTCTTTGAAATCTACTTTGTCATATACTCCGTAAGGGATACGTTTACGAACATCACAAGCCCATCCGCTGGCACGTCCCGTACCACCGGTAGCCCCAAATGAAATTGCATCTTCACGACTCAGTACACCTACACCTTTCAAGCGGCTTTGAGCGATTATATTGCCTGTAAAGACGTCATGGTATTCGTGAATGATCCCTCTCATATAAGGAATGAATTCTTTTACCCGTTTTACGAAATTCGGATGCAGGTCTGCCTGTACGCCACCAATGGTGTTGTAGTTCATAATTAGTCGGCCGCCACAAGTTTCCTCAAAAATATCCAGTATCTTTTCTCTGTCGCGGAAACCGTAGAAGAAAGCAGTCAGTGCTCCCAGGTCCATACATAGGCAGGCGTAAAACAACAAGTGGGAGTCGATGCGTTGCAATTCATCCATGATGGTGCGGATGTATTTCACACGATCACTTACTTCGATTCCCATTGCCTTCTCAATACACATACACAGGGCATGTCGGTTCTGATGTGCTCCTAAATAGTCGAGACGATCCGTTAGCGCCAGAGTCTGCGGATAGGTGAGGCTTTCGTTCATCTTTTCGATACCCCGGTGGATGTAGCCACAGTTGGCATCTATCTTGTGGATAATTTCACCTTCCAGTGATACGCGAAAACGGAGTACACCATGTGTTGCCGGGTGTTGAGGGCCGATGTTTACTACATACTCTTCGTCTCCAAAGAGAATGGTTTCTTTGTTTTTGATCGTTCCGTCCGGATTTAGTTCTATTTCTGTTGTAGTATCAATGGTGTCCTCGTTTGTCATGCAGAGCGGATTGTCCTTTTCCGGATCATTATCCTTACGTAACGGATAGCCTATCCAGTCATTGCGCAGGAAAAGACGTCTCATGTCAGGATGGCCTGAAAAGACAATACCAAAGAAATCGTACACCTCACGTTCATTCATCTCTGCTGCTTTCCAAAGATCACATACAGAAGGTATTTCCGGATTTTCCCGGTTGAGGGTAGAAGTCTTTATAGTGATGCGTTCTCCGGTTGTTGTCGATTCCAGGTGGTAGACCACTCCCAATCCACGGATTGCGTCCGGTGCATCACCTTCAGTAGGCTCTCCCCAGTCCATACCGGTGAGGCTTTCGAGGAAATCCATTTTCCGTTCGTTTCGCAAGCGTGTCATTTCTTTACGCAACGCTGCGGGTTTAATATATTTAATTTCTTGCATACTATATTAGTGATTAGTGATAAGTGATTAATGATAAGTGAGTAGTGATTAGTGAATGAATATACGCCGCATGGTACTAATCACTAATCATTAACCACTACTCACTGTTTCTCTTTTCCTTTCTATTTGTTCCGCCGAAGAATTTTTCAATCTTCACCTTGCGTTGCAACTGCATCATACCATAATAAAAAGCTTCAGGGCGGGGCGGACATCCGGGAATATACACATCTACCGGTAAGATTTTGTCAACTCCGTTTAGCACATGATAAGACTTCTTAAATGGTCCGCCGCTAACGGCACATCCACCTACGGCAATCACATATTTCGGATCTGCCATCTGATCGTACAGGCGTTTCAGTACCGGTGCCATTTTGTTTGTGATAGTACCACATACCATGATCATATCTGCCTGACGCGGACTGGCACGGGCTACTTCAAACCCGAAACGGGCCATGTCATAACGCGCGGCACCCAGTGCCATGAATTCGATACCGCAACAACTGGTTGCGAAAGTAAGCGGCCACAGCGAGTTGCTGCGTCCCCAGTTGATGAGGTCGTCCAACACTCCCACGAAGACGTTTGCGCCGCCTGCGTTGAGTTCCTGAACCAGCTTCTCCAACGATTCGTTGTCGATAAATTCCTCATACGGGATAGATTTTATTTTTGGTTTTTTGGTTATTTCCATTCCAAAGCTCCTTTCCGCCAGGCATAAGCAAGTCCCAGCACTAATATTACTATAAAGAAGACAACGCTTACAAGCGCTTGTACGCCCATGTCGCGTACTACTACAGCCCATGGAAAGAGAAATACTGTTTCTACGTCGAACATCAGAAACAGGATCGCAAACAGGTAGTAACCTACACGGAATTGCATCCATGATTTCCCACGCGTAGGAATACCACATTCATAAGCTTCGAACTTTTGTGCATTATATGATCGTGGAGATATGGCTCTTGACAGAGCTATAACCACGCCGACAAATGCAATTGCCGTTAGCAAAACAACAACTAACAATGTAAAATTCATAATCCAAGTATATATTTAGATTGAGAAACGTTTTTCTGAAACTAAACGGAAGGTGAAATTCACCGTAAATTACGCAGACTGACACAGATAAGTGAAATAGAATATATTGCACAATAACATTGCATACCTGTGTAATCCGGAGGTAAAACTAAATTAAGATTTTCCTCTGCCCGTATATGTAGAACACTATCGGGTCTGCAGGATTGTGCGTATATTGATGCGATGAATAGATACAATCGGGAGGGATAAGGCCTTTGTATTCACACTGGCGTGCGGTCAGCCTGATAAAATTTTTATCGGTGGGCACGTGTGAAAGGTCACTATAACCCATTTCGCAGGAAAGTACAGAATAGAAATGATAAATTTTTTCAATAGCATTTCGCACGGGGCGCGCCTGTGAAACGGAACATTCTTCGTAGCTGTGAATATCAGGTATAACAATCTCCTTTGTTACATCCATCATAGCTGAATGGAGTAACAAAGCAAATATTAAAAATATACCATATTTTAAGCTTTGTTTCATGTTTCTTCTTTAAACGGCTGCAAATATAGGATTTAAATTCATTCTTTTTGCAATCTCTGCATGACAAAAAAGGTTTTTTTAACTCACGACAAATTTCTATGGCACACGGATAAGATGGATAAACGGTTGATAACAGATAAGATCTTCTTTCTCTTTGATAACCAATAATAAAAAGCTCTGTTGTTATCCGTTTTATTGGTGTACCATGAGAACATAGCGCGACGTTGGTTCACTAATATGAACTGGGGTTAATTCTTTTTCCAAAAATCCGAACTAAACAATAATAATACAGTGAACAGTTCGAGTCGTCCAAGTAACATAAAGAATGACATTAACCATTTTCCCATGTCGGGCAGTTCATTCCATGAATAAGCTGGGCCACACAGACCGAGTCCCGGCCCCATGTTTCCCAGACTCGATATAGTACATCCCAATGACTCTAATAAACCTACTCCCATGCCCATCATTGCCAGAGTGCCGACAATAATCAGCACTGCATACAAGAAAGAAAATGCCAGTACCGTAGAGCGTATGGAAGGTGATATCACCTGTTTGTTTACACGCACCGGAAGCACTGCATTGGGATGTGTAATATGTTTGAATTCATTTCTGGATATCTTAGCCAATATCAATAAACGGATGCATTTCATTCCTCCTGTAGTACTTCCTGCGCAAGCTCCTATAATCATAATAACGGTTAGTGTACCCCACAACACAGAAGGCCATGTCATATAGTCTGCTGTTGCAAAGCCGGTAGAAGTGTGCAGGGAGGCTACCTGAAAAAGCGACTTACGAAAAGCCTCTTCAACTCCCATTGAACTATTATAGTAAAGTACTATTGCGATGAAAGCGGTAAAGCCTATGACTGACCAGAGATACCATTTTAACTCGGCATCATGAATAAACTTCCTGAATTTACCGTTGACAAACAATAATAATAAGGTGAAATTTATACCCGATACAAACATGAATATAGAGATTACATATTCTATATAAGGAGAATGATAAAATTCAATGCTGGCCTGTTTGGTAGAGAAACCGCCTGTTCCCGTAGTAGCAAATGCATGGCAAATACTATCGAACACATCCATACCTCCCAGCATCAGTAAAATGATAAGTGCCCCTGTCAGTCCGGCATAAATACTCCAGATCCATTTGGCTGTGATACCAATACGCGGATGCACCTTATCGTGTGTGGGGCCACTGGCTTCGGCTGCAAATACCTGAATACCACCTACTCCGAAAATGGGAAGTACGGCGATTGTAAAAAATACGATTCCCAATCCTCCGATCCACTGCGTCATGCTGCGCCAGAAAAGAAGTCCGTGTGGCAGTCGCTCGATGTCATCCAGTATGGTTGCTCCTGTGCTGCTGAAACCGGACATTGTTTCAAAGAAAGCATTTGTGACAGAGGGTATATAGCTACTCAGATAAAATGGCAACATGCCGAAAAGTGAGAAAGCTACCCAGGCTACACTGACGATGACATATCCGTCACGACGTCCCAAGCGTTTTTCTGCTCCCCGTCCGATAAGAAGTAACAGAAATCCTACACATGCCGTAATACCCGCCGATTGCAGGAAGCTTGGCAGGTCGTCTCCCCGATAGAGCAATGACACTCCTCCGCAACACAACAACATAGCTGTCTCTATTAATAACAGAAACCCTATGATGCGATATATCATTTTTGAATTAATCACGTTGTTTAATTGAAAGTTGAAAATTGAAAGTTGAAAATTGAAGATGGCTGTGCAGTGTGTTTGCTTTGTGCTTTCTTAATTTTTTAGGTCCTCTTTTCTTATTGATCATTACTCCTACGCTACATAGCCATTTTCAATTTTCAACTTTCAATTTTCCATTAATTAAAGTATTTCTCGATTTTCTTTATCATCATACTCAAGCAGAACACCACTACGTGATCTCCTGCATTTACTTGTGTGTCACCGGTCACTAATATACCTTCTCCGTTACGGATCATACCTCCAATGGTGGTTCCTTTGGGCAATCCTAAATCCTTGATGAGATGTTTGGTTACTTTAGAACCAGCTTTAACTGTAAATTCAGCTACATCTGCGTTGGCAAATGTAAGGCATTTTACATTACTGACATCTGCGTCCAGCATCATTTGATAGATATGGCTGGCGGCAATCATCTTTTTATTGATGACTGTACCGATATCCAAGCTCTCTGCCATACCGATATAGTCGATATTCTCTACCTCTGCTACTGTTTTGTCAACACCCATACGTTTGGCTGCCAGGCAAGCTAGAATATTCGTTTCCGAATTTCCGGTCAACGCTACGAAAGCCTCTGTGTTTTTTAATCCTTCTTCGATAAGTAGATCCATGTCGCGTCCGTCTCCGTTGATAATCATGGTACGGTCGTCCAGCAATTCTGTGAGTCGGTTGCAACGACTGATATCATTATCTACGATTTTCACTTGCATGTAATCCGGCACATATTGGGCTGTACGTACGGCAATACGGCTTCCACCCATAATCATTACATTACGCACATCGGCGTAATCTTCCTTACCCGCTATCTTACGTATGTAGGGAATGTATTTACGGGTGGTAGTGAAATAGACGATGTCATTCAGTTTAATAACATCATCTCCCCGGGGGATGATTGTATCCGTACCTCGCTTGATGGCTACCACGTGATAAGGAATAGTGGGGCCACCTAACTGGTGAAGCGGTATATTCAGAATTTCGGCTTTTTCACGCATTTTGGCACCGATCAAGATAAGCGCTCCGCCACAGAACTCCCACCACTGGCGTACCCAGCTCATTCTCATAGATGATACTATTTCTTTGGCTGCCAGCATTTCGGGGTAAATCAATGAGTCTACGCCTAATTTCTTGAAAAACTCTTTGTTTTTGGGCAACAAGTATTCGTAGTTATCAATGCGGGCTACTGTTTTCTGTGCTCCCAGATTATGAGCCAGCATACAGGCTGTCATGTTCCGGCTCTCGTCCGGGGTGACTGCTACAAACAGATCGGCTTCCTTTACTCCTACCTCTTTCAGTCCGGAGATGGAAGAAGGGGAGGCGGTGACAGTCATGAGGTCAAAGTTATTACTCAACGCGCTGAGTTTCTCTTCGTCGTCGTCCATCAATATGATATCCTGCTTCTCGCGGGATAATAATTTGGCGAGGTGTGTGCCTACATTACCGGCACCGGCTATGATTATTTTCATTTCTGCTTATTGCTGTTCTTTTTTTGTTTTAAGTATTAAACAAGTCTTGAAACGCAGATTAGCATAGATTAACGTAAAGAATATCTTTCCTCAAATATAACGTAGCCTTACCGTCTGCGAAAATTTGCGTTAATCTGCGTTTTAATTTATTTCCAGCACTTACTTTATACTCCATCATGGCACGTACTTTTTTCTCTTCAAACAGCTTGATAGCTTCTTTCTTTGTCATCTTTCTTCCACTTTTTCATTTTTTCTACTTCTCCCTTCTCTAACTCCTTCACTATTCCTTCTTCATCCAATCCGCAGAGTGCATACAACTGTGCAACTGTTCCATGTTCTACGAAATGATCTTGTATACCTATGCGTCGTATTTCGGGAGTGTATTCGTGATCTGCCATAAACTCCAACACCGCACTGCCCATACCTCCGGCTCTGATTCCGTCTTCTATGGTCACGATGTGTCTGAATTGTTTCCCTATTTCATGAAGTAGCTCTTCATCCAGTGGTTTAAGAAAACGCAGGTCATAATGGGCAATACTTCTTCCGGGCTGTTCTTTCTCCACCCGCGCTATGGCTTTGGCGGCTGTATTACCTATGGGACCAATGGTGATGACAGCCAAGTCGTTTCCTTCTTTCAGTTTTCTTCCACGTCCTACAGGAATTTCCTCCAACGGACATTTCCAGTCTACCAATACTCCTCGTCCGCGTGGATATCGTATCACGAATGGTCCTTTATCCGGCAGTTGGGCGGTATACATCAGTCTGCGTAATTCGTGTTCGTTCATGGGCGATGCTACGGTGAGGTTGGGTATCGGACGCATATACGCTAAGTCGAACATGCCGTGATGCGTTGGGCCGTCTTCGCCCACCAGACCGGCGCGGTCGAGGCACAACACCACCGGCAGTTTCTGAATAGCTACATCATGAATTACATTGTCATAAGCCCGTTGCATAAAAGAGGAGTAAATATTGCAGAAAGGCAGCATACCGTCCTTTGCCATTCCTCCGGAGAAAGTCACGGCATGTCCTTCGGCTATACCGACATCGAATGCACGATCCGGCATCTGTTCCATCATATAGTTCATGGAACATCCTGTAGGCATGGCAGGAGTGACTCCTACAATGCGCGGGTTTTGCTGTGCCAACTCAATTAGGGTATGTCCGAAGACGTCCTGGAAGAGTGGTGGTAATCCGTTTGTGTCGGCAACCAGACGTTTTCCTGTTTTAGGATCAAACTTGCCGGGTGCATGCCAAATACCCGGGTGCTTTTCTGCCGGTTCGAATCCTTTCCCTTTCAGGGTGTGCAGGTGGAGCACTTTAGGCCCTTGCATATCTTTGATATCCCGTAGGATACGGGCGATATTTTTTACATCATGTCCGTCCACCGGCCCGAAATAGCGGATGTTCATTCCTTCAAAAATATTCTGTTGCTGGGCAACAAGTGATTTCAGGCTGTTCCCCAGGCGGATGAGTGCTTTCCGGCGATCTTCGTTCAGCAGTCCTATTTTGAAAAGCAGGCGTGAGATTTTGAACCGTAATTGATTGTAGCGGTTGGAGGTGGTCAGGTTGAACAGGTATTGTTTCATTCCACCTACGCTACGGTCAATAGCCATGTCGTTATCATTCAGTATGATAAGCAGGTTGTTTGGGGTAGCCGATGCATTGTTGAGCCCTTCAAAAGCCAGTCCGCCACTCATTGAACCATCGCCGATAACAGCTACTACGTGGCGGCCCAGTTCTCCTTTTTTCATGGCTGCCACTGCCATACCCAACGCAGCCGAAATGGAATTTGAGGCATGCCCACAAGTAAACGTATCATATTCGCTCTCTTCGGGCGATGGGAAGGGACGGATGCCTCCCAGTTTCCGGTTGGTGGAGAAGGTGTCGCGGCGTCCGGTGAGAATTTTGTGTCCGTAAGCCTGATGTCCCACATCCCAGACGATGCGGTCATAAGGTGTATTGAATACATAATGCAGAGCCACCGTGAGCTCCACCACCCCCAGACTGGCGGCAAAATGGCCCGGGTTGCAGGAAACTTCTTTAATAATGTCTTGCCTTAGTTCGTCACATACTTCAGGCAGTTGTTCAGGCGTGAGCCGTCGCAAATCTTCGGGAGTATTCAGGGCGTTTAGCAAGTTATATGTGGGTTCATTTTTCATGTTCTGACTGAATTGATATGCAAAAATACGAAAAGAAAAGGAAAGACGTTCTTTTTTAATTGGAAAAAGCAGAAATGATGTTTTTTTGTATAAATTAATGTAAATACGTGCTGGAGATTTCTGCAAATGTACTGTTGTAGTACAGCTCTTTTACAAATAGAAACAATAAAATGACATGAAAAACGAAACAGACTTAGCGTGCTCTTTTATATAAGATTCCAAACGGGATTTTTACATACCCTTTCGCTCCGATCAGAATACTTTGGTATGATACCGATCATATTATTGAAAAAGGTATAAAAGAATATGAGTTGAATTGTTTATTGACCTCTATCTGGTAGGGGCGGGGACTTTACTTTTCGGCAGTCCTTTTTCTATGCTATTTGTGGTTCTTTGGCAATTTAGTTGAAAGATTTATTTTTGTACGGTTCTGAATGTTCTATGATAGAAATATACAGTACATGCCTATTTACAATTTGACAAAATGATATTCCTGATCCTCTGTAATCCTCTAATTTAAGGGAGGGTTCTCACAAGTGATAAAAATCTTCGTCATTTCCGGTTTTGATTATTCCCATTGTACGGTTTGCAGAGGATTACATGACAAAAACATCTTATTTCTTGGGATATTCATTGCATAATTTAGGTTTATGAATTTTTTGATTATACTTTTAATAGTTAAGATTGGAGCGAATTTACTTGTCAGTTAGCGTCGGAAAACGTTATTTAAGACGGTTTTATTTTTTCTCGTAGAGTCTCGGGTCGTTTCTCTACGAGGTTCGGGTTGTTCCTCGTATACTCTATTAAAAC
Organism: Bacteroides sp. HPS0048; assembly: GCF_964240755.1. Classification (NCBI taxonomy): domain Bacteria; kingdom Pseudomonadati; phylum Bacteroidota; class Bacteroidia; order Bacteroidales; family Bacteroidaceae; genus Bacteroides; species Bacteroides sp. HPS0048. Next base: position 24,932 of record NZ_CAXSVC010000052.1, read on the forward strand.
CAAATGTTTCCGCAGAATATTGCTTTAA
>NZ_CAXSVC010000053.1:0-1501 GCF_964240755.1 Bacteroides sp. HPS0048
TATATTTGTTGTAATCTGAAGTATCTTATTTGATTATCAACGCTTTGTAGAAAACTCGCATGAGAACGGGCAACGGATAAGAAAATTCCAAGCTGTTTAGAATCACTATATTCCTCATGCTTTCAAATAACTCTTTTTTCTTGATGCAAAGGTAGCATTTTTTCGTGATTGCCGGTAATTTTCGGGCATAAAATATCACGGTCATTTCAAGAAACATATACAGCGGACATGACAGCCATACCGTAGCCGAATCCCCGTAACTCACAGGCAAAGGTAACCCGTGTCCTGCTCGTACAAGCAAGGTCAAGCCCTCCGGGTGTCGTGGAAAAATCATCCTCGCCCGGAGGGCTTGCGGTATTTTTCCCGCCAACCTTGCATGTACGGGACACGACCTTTTATGGCCTGTAGTTACGGGAACTCCGGCCCCGAAAAGCCGGATCACTAAAAATAAATTGTTATGTCACAGCAGGTAACAAAAGAAAAGTACAGTATCGAAACACTCAGAGAGCGGAATGTTTCATACGACCACCAGCATTGGCTGACACAGGAAGATGTGGATATGGCCAACAGTTATGTGGAACTCATTGAGCGGACACGCTCTAAGATTACACCGCAAATCGGAGACAGGCTGGTATATGTAACCGAACACGGGGATTATTACGGAAACGCCCTTATTGACAGCAGGAGTGCAAAAGAAGGATATCTTTCCGTATGCGAACAGCCGTATGTGCCTTTCGTGTGGGAAGAGGACGGCAATATCCGTCTGAGTGTCAGCGGAGGCGCATTCCATTCCGTGAATCCGGAGGAACTGAAATTCCTGAAATGGACGGAAGGGGTGTTCAAGGACTGGGGGCATTGCGGTGCTTGCGCCAACGGTTCGGTGTCATTTCTGGCTAAGGTACCGTTATGGTTTTATGCCGAACCCAATCCCAGGTATGGAGATTTCACGACCGAGACCTACCGGAAGTTCTACCTACACAAAAGGGAGGAATCGGAAAACGGCAATCTCTATCAAGGCTTTGACATCGCTTTTCGGGACGAAGCCGAGTTCCGGCAGTTCCTGAAGGACTACGAAGGAACGGTGTTCAAGGGAAATTGGGATAATCAAATCGTGTTATGGTGTTTCCGTCGGGAATATGTGTTCTTACCTTCCGCCGAATGGGAAAAGATAAAAATCCCTGCCGTAGAGCGAAAGCTCAACTTCCATCCCGAGCAGGTCAAGATAGTCAAGGACATGGAAAAGCACATCACTTATTTCTACCGGATTAAACCGGATAATTTTTAACATTTAACCCTAACAGATATGCAAACGACAACAGCACCCAAGGCCGGCAACGCTCCCGACCTGCTTCAAGGCATTCTGAGCGTACAAGTGAGAAACGAGGACAAGATTACGGAACAGGACCGTGTCTATTGCCAGACGCAGCAAAACCTGCTTTACAAGACACTCGACCAGATTGACCGCTGGTACGCCGTCTTCAAGGAAGAAGCCGAACAATAT
>NZ_CAXSVC010000053.1:1597-2868 GCF_964240755.1 Bacteroides sp. HPS0048
ATACCATCATCCCCCAACAGATACCGCAAGGTATGCGTGCCGAAGTCAACGAGAAGATACTTTTCGCCATAGACTCCGGCAAGAACCTCATTCCGGCGGAGAGCATCTACAACTGCTATACCGGTATCGGAGGGCTGCACAACCTCAAACAGTCCGACTTTGCCAGCTACCACGAGTATGCCGAAGCGAAGAAGGAGTTCGAGATGGGACAGTTCTTCACCCCGCATGAAATATGCCGGGACATGGTGGATATGCTGTGTCCTGTCTCATCCGAAATGGTTCTTGACATGTGTTGCGGTATGGGCAATTTCTTCAACCATCTGCCCAACCCGCATAATGCCTACGGCTTCGACATAGACGGCAAGGCCGTGTCTGTCGCACGATACCTCTACCCGGAAGCCCATATCGAGAAATGCGACATCCGGCAATACTATCCGGAACAACGTTTCGATGTTATCATCGGCAATCCTCCTTTTAACTTGAAGTTCGACTACAAACTGTCGCAGGAATACTATATGGACAAGGCTTACGATGTGCTCAATCCGGCAGGAATCCTGATGGTCATCGTGCCCTGTTCCTTCATGCAGAGCGGGTTCTGGGAGAAGACACGGATAGCCGGTATAAACGGCAGATTCTCATTTGTCGGTCAGACGAAGTTGGGCCCGTCAGCCTTTGCCGCAGTCGGAGTCCATGACTTCAATACGAAAATCATGGTATTTCTCCGTAAATCGGGCCACATCAAGATGCAGGCTTACAACGCGGAAGAATTCATAACGGCGGACGAGCTGAAAAAGCGCATCGGCGAGGCAAGGGCGATGAAACACCGGTTGCGTTTCGACCTGATGCGCGAAACCAACCGGATCAACAAGGAAGAACTTGAGCTGTTCGAGTACAAACTTGCCAAGTACATGTACGAGCTGAAGGCGCACGCCAAGTTGAACAAACATATAGACAAGGCGGAAGCGTTGGTCACGAAGTTCCGTAACCAGAAACCGCCTGAGAACGCCACGCGGGAGCAGGTGGAGCAATGGGAGAAGAACAAACTGACCCCGAAGAAAGTGCTTGCCGTCATCCGCAGGTACATCACCTCGCAAAATACCGTACCTCGCAAGGAAGTGGCATTGGTGAAGACCTCATACGGCTTCAAACTGAAACAATATGCTCCGCGACTCCTTGACAAAGTTCCGCACAAGGCGGCAAGTATCAACGACCTCGTGCTGGAACGTACTGAACTGCCCATGCCGGAAGTGCCGACAGAAAAGAACATGCAC
>NZ_CAXSVC010000053.1:2963-5938 GCF_964240755.1 Bacteroides sp. HPS0048
GCACCAAATCCGTGCGGCGGAGAAACTGATCCGACGCAAGCGGAGAGAGTACGAAATGCAGAACCGGCAGTTCCCGGAAATGGAGGAAGATGGCAGGCTGAAAGAATACCTGGACCGGTGTGCATTCATCAACAAGGACGGCGAGACCTGCGAGTTTACCACGCTCCAGAAACACGACCTGAACCTCGTCTTGCAGAAACGCCACGCGCTGCTGAACTGGCAGCAAGGCTCTGGCAAGACAGCCGCCGTGTACCATCGTGCCAAATACCTGCTCAAATTCCGCAAAGTACGGAATGTCATCATACTGGCTCCTGCCATCGCCACCAATATGACATGGATACCCTTCCTCTCGATAAACAGGGAACAGTTCCGGGTGGCAAGGAACAATGCCGACCTGGAAGCTGTGCCGGAAGGCGTGTTCATCGTCCTATCCACCTCCATGCTCGGCAAGCTGAAACGGGGCATGGCAAGGTTTGTCAAACGCAGTTCAAGAAAACTGTGCCTTGTTTTCGACGAGTCGGACGAGATAACCAACCCGTCGTCACAACGTACAAGGCATATCCTCGGTCTCTTCCGCCGCCTCAAATACAAGATACTCGACACCGGTACGACCACACGCAACAACATCGCCGAACTGTACAGCCAGTTTGAGCTGTTATATAACAATTCCATAAACATGGTCTGTTGGAGCAGTCGTGTGTACCACGAGAACAGGGACAAGGAGATAGAGGAAGATAACAATCCGCACTATGGTGAGCCGTTCCCCGCTTTCAGGGGGCATGTGCTTTTCCGTGCCTGCCACTGTCCGGGGAAATCCACCGTGTTCGGCATTGAGAAGCAGAACCAGGATGTCTATAACAAGGAGGAGCTGGCCGGCCTTATCGGGAAGACCGTCATTACACGCAAGTTCAGGGACTTTGCAGGAGAGAAATACAAGATACGGACACATACCGTCAGCCCGTCCGACGGCGAGCGTGAGGTTTACCGTGTCATCATCGAGGAGTTCTGCCGCATCTGCGAACTGTATTACAACAGCACGGGGGATGCAAAGAAGGATGCCGGACTCCGGCTTATGCGCCAGATCAAGCTGCTCATCAAGGCCTGCTCCGTCCCACACCTGATAGAGGGCTATTCCGGAGACGGGATTCCGAACAAGACAAGGTACATCGAAAGGCTGGTACGGAAGATACCCGGCAAGGTGGCTGTCGGCTGCACGTCCATAGCCGCATTCGACCTTTACGAGAGCCGTCTTCGCGAATGTTTTCCTGACCGTCCCGTATTTGTGGTCAAGGGCGACGTGGCGTTCAAGAAACGGCAAAGCATCGTGACGGAGTTCGATTCCACCATCAACGGCATACTGGTATGCACGCAGCAGAGCCTGAGCAGTTCGGTGAACATACCCACCTGCAACGACGTGATACTTGAATCCCTGCAATGGAACATCCCGAAGATGGAGCAGTTCTACTTCCGTTTCATCCGTCTCGACTCCAAAGAGCTGAAGGACGTGCATTATGTCACCTACAAGGACTCCGTGGAGCAGAACCTGATGGCGCTGGTGCTTACCAAAGAGCGGCTGAACGAGTTCATCAAGACGGGCGAAGTAAAGGAACAGTCGGAAATCTTCGAGGAGTTCGACGTCACCATGTCCGTCATCGAGAGCCTGCTGGTCAGGGAACGGGACAGCGAAGGCAAGATACACATCAGCTGGGGAAGCCAGCGCATCATGAACTGAAAAATGGAAAAACAAATGAGAAACCGCAGATTCCATTCCACAGGCAAAGGTAGCCCGCCCCCTTACCGGCAGGGCAAGGTCATGCCGCAAGCGGTTTTCGGGAAAATCATCCTCGCCGGAGGCTCCGGTATTATCCCGAAAAACCCTGCACTGCCGGGGTGCGGACCTTTTGGAGCCTGTGGAATGAAATCCCCGGTTCCGAATCATAAACTATAATGAAGAATATCATGGACTTGAATCAGGCAGAAGTGGCAGTGACCACGCAGCATCTCATAGACATGGGGCAGGAAAAAGACAACCTGCTGCAAATGTCCGACTTCGGCGACATGGGGGAATTCCTGTGCACCTGCTCCGAACTGTTTCCCGAAGAGGAAACTCCGGAATACAGGTACACGAGATGGGAGGAAATCCCGGACCTGCTCATCAACCGGGAATGGCTGTGTTCCAACTTCTTCGAGATAAGGGAGGCGATGGAACAGCTGGAGGAACCCGACAAGGATTGCTTCTTCGACTGGTGTGACCGTTACGGGCATGACATCAGTACGGAAGACCCGCACCTGCTGGTGGCGCACTATATCGAACTTTATGGAAATGCGGCCTATATCGACGATGAGCCTTGCCCGGACAGCGGGGATGACAGCCTGCTGTACTATCCGGGCATATCAAGCAACTATTTCGACACGGGTATTCCCCGCTTCGAGGTATTCGATGACAATTACGATTAAAGCGTATAAACATATACAAGATGGAAATCAACTTCAAAGGACCGGTAATGCCGGTTGACCCCTATTCGCAAATGGCGTTTGTGGAGATACTGAACATTCTCCTGACGGCAGGGCACATCGTGGATGTGAACAGGTTCCTGATAAACAGGAATGCCAATCCGCTATTCGGCTCGTTGTCAGGATATTTCAGATGGTCATTCTCCGACAACCACTTTACCCTGTGGCAACGGGTGGAATACAACTCGCCGCTCTGCTTCAGCCGGCGCATATTCAGCATCCATTTCGGGATGCTGGCAAGCCGTGACAGGAAAAGAGACAATACGGTAATGAACTAAAAACATATCAATATGAGTCACCAGGTAATTACAAGAATGGCATACAATGCCAAAACCAAGCAGATAGAAACTTGGCAGCATTCCAACAACGTGTGGCCGACAACAGACCATTTTTATGCATTGGATGTGAAAACAGACGAACAGATGTTTGAATTCATAACATTGATAGCAAACGGATTGTAG
>NZ_CAXSVC010000053.1:6036-7432 GCF_964240755.1 Bacteroides sp. HPS0048
GCAAGGGCGCAAATGGCGTAAAGCATTCAAGACACTTTTTGAAGAATATCCGGAATTGGTCAGGTCCTCATACGAGCACGAGCTTAGAGGCCAACCTTGGAAGGCATACTGTGCCATTTGCAAAAAATATGAGGAACTTGCCCAAAGCAAATGCAATGAAATAGTTGCGCGATTCAGGCAACTTACCGGGATTGTCTGACCCAAACAGATGCAAAATATATGGAAGAGATAAAGATTTCAAACAGACAAATCGCGCTGATGGCTTTCGACCGGTTGCGCAAGGAAGACAAGACAGATTCCGCATTGAAACTCGCACGGTGTATGCTGCATGGCACAAGCATATCTCTTGGCATAGGTGATATCGACTGGGAGATAGACAGGGCAATACAGCAGTGCGGAGGAGTGCCAAGAACAGGATACAGATACACGGCTTATTTCCACTTCAACCGGAATACGGAAATGGCAAAGGAAATATATGACAAGATCGTGAAGGAACTGTATGGTTAGGAAACAACACGGAGGCGGCTTGAAGGCCGCTTCCGTCATTTATAACGGTATGTACGGGAAAAGGAATCCTGCCGTACACAGGTAACAGAAATGGATGAACAGAAAACATTGACATTGGATTTCATCAAATCCCTGATGGAACCGGCCTATACACTAATATGGACGGACTACAATGACAATCTTGACAATCATTGCGGACTGATTCAAAAATGCCTTGACAGCAAGAGCCGCGAACATTTGTGGGAAAAGGCAGACGAGTGGTACAGCGATGCCGAATGGGAAGCTGTCCGTGAGATTATTGCGAAACTGAAAGAGGAATGTGCCGTATTCCATGACTTTGACGGGGAAGCGGTCGATGACTTCTTCGATGAATACGAAGATGAAATCCGTGACGAGATTTACAGCCGCAACGATTCGGACGTGGTGAAGGAATTGGTAAGGCACACGGACGACATTCCTATCCGTGTGGAGATGCTTTCCAACTATGACTGCATCAACTCCAACTGGTTTGAATCGCAAGGCGGTTACAGGTACGAGGAATCCTACTTCGGGGACATGGTGGACAGCCTGAACCTCAATCCGGCGAGAGTAAAGAAAATCTTGACAGAGCACGGCTACAGGGCTTACGGGCGTTTCCCGAACCGTAAGAACCGGAACGGCAAGGAGCAGGTTTCCTACGAACAATTCTACGAGGAACTTATCAATTCCTGCTGCGGGGCGAACCTGCTGACTTACATCGGCAGGGTAAGCCTGAAAGAGCTGTATGAAGCCGACTTTTCATTGAAAGAGGTCATTATCCCCAAAGGCAACTGTTGCGGACTTTTCAGTTCGACGTATGGTGGTGGAAGCCTGCTTGAAATGGAACTGAAACGGGACGTAAAGCTGAGAT
>NZ_CAXSVC010000053.1:7526-14081 GCF_964240755.1 Bacteroides sp. HPS0048
AGATTGGAAGTCAAGGACTATCATGGTTTCCGCTTCCGGCTGGATGACGAACGTTCCAAATATGACTGTTCGGTCCGGCATGTATATGGGGTGGACGACTCCTTTTTCGGAGATGCGGTTCGCATTGTATCCTGATAAAATCAACTAATCAACAATCAAATCATAGAAGATTATGGAAAAATACGATGTAAAAGTAAGGTACATCTTCGAGGGTACTTACACAGTGGTGGCGGAAGACCGTGAAGAAGCGGAAAGCATGGTGGCGGAAGACTGCGGTCTGGTATTGGGCGGCAACATCCACACAACGCGGGATGACGATGAAGTGACGGACTGGAAGTTCGGTTGTCATCCGGACTTGCAGGTTCTCTCCGTAAGGCAGCGAGGCGGGAAATCCCCCATGTCGGTGTTCGGAGACAGGATCGAAGAACTGCGAAAAGACATCATCGAAGCGATACGGCAGTTGCTCCATGACCATGCCATGAACGCGATACGGTTTCCGGAAGAGGATTATGACCCGGTCTGGGTGATATGGTTTGGCAAGAACGGAGACCCCTACGAATGCAGGGTGACAGGACTCCGGGTAACGGACAGCAGCCTGACCGTCCTTGCCGAAGAGAAAGAAAGCGGTGATGAAGTGGAATGTTACAGCCCGTTCGAACTCGGAGCCAGTAACATCGACTGGCTTTCCGGAATGTATGAGGCTGTATGGCAGCAACTGGAAGAGAGCAAAAAAGTAGAACCACAAACTGAAGAACAATGAAATATCAAGCGGAAAACGCAGTCTCCAGCTTCTTCTACTATATGTGGAACGCCTGGAGCAAGGAAGAATGCAAGGCCGTATTTGGAGATATGTACCGGCACTTCTGGGATAAATGGTCCGCATTGGCGGACAAGTCCATATTCGGCGCGGCGGAACGGTTCTTTGCCGAGTTATCGGAAAACAACCAGAAATTGCTCGTGGAACGTGCCGTTACACTCTATGACGGCAGGGCTTTCAGAAAAGAGCCGGACGATTCCGACATCCTTGTCTGTAAAGAATGCGGTTCACGGCAGTTGGAAATCCAAGCATGGATAAACGCCAATACGGATGAACGTATCAGCTATGTGCATGATGACAATAACGGGCTGTGGTGCGATGGGAAATGGTGCGAAGAATGTGGCGTTCAGGTCTTTTTCTGTACTAAGGCGGAGTTCACACAAAAGATGCAGGGCTGGTGGGAGTCGTGCGGTTTTGAAACAAAGGAACAAATCACAGGGTTGAAAGTCTGTGACTCTCCGCCTTCCGAAAACACGCAGACATTCATTGATGCGGCAGACCAATGGTGGAACAGCCGGGACTACGAACATAAACGGGAAATTTACAACAGGTATAATTCTAAAAACGAATAATATGCAGATTAACATCATTGAACAGATTAGCAACTCATGCAGTTGCAGCCATATGGAAGCGCAGGAATACTTGGATTCTGAAATCCGGTACCTGCGCGAGTTGCAGGAGGCGGACGACCTGAGGGAAGATGACATCGAAATGGCGTGCAGCAACCTCGGACTTGACCTTGACAACCAGGAATATTTTATCAACCGCCTCGCAGGGGCATAAATACCTATAGCTATGGCTTATTTTCATAACATACATTCATTGGCGGACCTGAAGAAGGAATACCGCCGTCTGGCATTGCAGCACCACCCGGACAAGGGTGGCGACACTGCCATCATGCAACAGGTGAACACCGAGTTTGAAAGGCTTTTTGAAGTCTGGAAAGACAAACCGGATGTCTCTGCCGCATCAACCGGGTATGAACATGACTATTCGGGTGCCACGGCAAAGGAATATACCGAGTACGTGTATAATGAATACCGTTGGAAAGGTCGCAACTACAAAGGGCAACATGCCCCTGAAATCGTAGAACTTGTGAGAACTTGGCTAAAGGAAATCTATCCGAGATATAAGTTCTCCGTCAGACGGGAGAACTACAATTCCATTTACATCAAACTGATGAGCGCGGACTTTGAGGCGTTCACCAGGGAATCCGGCAAAGTACAGGATCATATCAACCACTACAACATAGAGCGAAACCCCGATCTTACAGACCGTGCCAAGGAGGTGATGCTGAATGTCTGTGACTTTGTCATGTCATACAACTTCGATGACAGCGATGCGATGACGGATTATTTCCATACCAATTTCTACCTGACATTGGCTATAGGGAGTTACCGGAAGCCTTACAAGGTGGAACTGCCGAAACTTGACTGTAAGGGGAAGGACAAGCCGGAAGTGTTCAAGCATCCCGAAGGTCCGGCACACAAGGCCATCAGGCAGGCGTTGGGCACAGCCCGCTTTGATTTTATCGAGCACAGGAGGCATTCCGGCGAAATGATATTCGGAGAAGACCATTACGGCTCACACGGAGAGCATTATTTCTGGCCGAAGGATTATTCAAGCGCGAAACTGGCTCAGAAACGGATCGACAAATTGGAGAAAGCCGGTATTCGGTGCAAGCTTACAGGCTATAACGGCGGTTACATTCGTTTTATCGGCTACACTCCCGAAGCAGAAGCGTTACTGGAGAAGGAACGACAGGAATACATCACCGCCCATCGGCAATGGCAAACCAAACAGACAGTAATCAATTAAACTTATCAATATGGAACCGAACAATTTGAACGAATGGTGGGGCGGACAGCCCGACGGACTGAAACAGGCATTCTCTCTTTTTCCCGATGGACGGTGGAAAGAGGCGGACCTGTATTTGCGAATCAATATCCGTAACTACTGCCTTCTGAAAAAAGGAGGGCTGCTTCCCGAAGACAAGGACCGCTCGATGCTCAGCGAGATTGTCTGTGAGCTGGCCGATACGGAGCTGTGCCGTGCAAATGGAAAGACACTCGAAGACATGTGCGATACGGACGGGGCTTTTCTGGAAGAGTACCAGGAACTGTTCAACCGGATATACGATGAACTGGAAATGAGAATTACGGATTATATGAACGGACAATCAAAAAAAATGTAACAATGAAAGCAAAAGTGTTCAAGTACAAGTCTGACGGGAATACCGTCGTGGCTTCTTATATGGAACTGGAGCCGTATGCGAAGAATGTATATCTCTCCCTGTCAAGAAAGAACGAAGACGGGAATGAAGACGATGACTGTTTCCATGTGGTCTGCCGGATTGAAAACGTTTATTTTTCCAGCGGGCAGTATTCACGCCGGTTTCTCAAGGGAGAAGATTGCAGAGAGGAAGCCGCCACCTATTGCAGGAACTGGATTGCGGATACGCTTCAAAGTGCGGAAAGAGGAGCCTTCGTCAATTTGATCTCCGTTCGCGTGTTCGAGGCTCTCGGACTTGACACCACTTCCCTGGTGCAAGCCCGTGAGGAATATAAAAGAATACAGGAGCAGAAACGCAGGGAGCAGAAGGAGAAAGAGGCGGAAGAGCGCAGAGTGCAGGAAGAGCAACATCAGCGGCTACTCAATGAACAGAAAGAGAAATTCCTGGACGGGGAACGGATCACGGGAGAAATGTTCGTTGAAATCACCGGAAGGGACGGTTTTGACATCCATATCAGAACCAAAGGGACATTCAACAGGCATGTGAGGGGCATTGACAGGAACGGCACCGTCAGTTTCCGGAAAATCAAGGGCTGCCGGACTCCGGACTTTACCGGATGCCATAAGGCCGTGTCCGCCTATCTGGCGTTCATTACAGAAAAAGAGGGCAAATAATTAAATCCGGGGCGGTAACGGTCTGCTCCATGCAGCTGTTACCGCTACCGGCTTCCGGCCTCACAATTCACGGTTCAGCGCCATTGCCAGCGGAAACATCAACCGGTTATAGGCTTTAAGCTTTTGCAAATTCAGTACATATCCGGCATAGGGATTGGTCAGATCGGTATAGAAGAATACATCGGTAAATCCTGAGTGTTCCTCCACGACTTCACCCTCCAACGGAATCTCCTCCACATTGAACCGCTCCAGAGGCAGTTCTTCCAGACGGGTCTGTTCCGCATTTCCCAACACATTGAGGTTACGGTTAAACAGCACGAATCCTTTCTTCCTGTAATCCACACGCATACCGTACGGACGCTCCACAAGGAAAGCATCCGCCGCTTTCTTTATATAGTTTTCCATAAAACTGAAATTAGAATTGCAAAAATACATCTTTTGTCCGGCAATGGCGAACAAATCAGGAAGAGAATCGCCACAGACCATGCAAAGCACACTACCGTGTATTTTATTTCCCACCCTGCAAAGGTAGTCCCGTGTCCGGTGTACCCTGTCAAGGTCAGGCCCCTTGCGGGGTTGGCTGAAAGAAAATCATCCTCGCCTGACGGCTGCGGTATTTTCTTTCGCCAAACCTTGCGGGTACGATCACGGGACAGTCTGGCAGGCGAGAAATAAAAATACCGGCTCCCGGAGCCGGACGTGTTTAACAGATAAAATTCAAAAGTCATGAAAATCCTGAATGAAGAACATTTCGAGAATGTAAAGCGTTATGCCGAATCCATCGGTGACACCTCGCTCCAAAAATGCCTGGAGCGGTTGAAGAGCTGGGAAGAAAATCCCGACCATCCCTGCGAAATCTCACTCTACTATGACCATGCCCCGTACTCGTTCGGCTTTACACAATGTTATCCCGACGGAAGGACAGGCATCGTGGGCGGTCTGCTCTATCACGGAATACCGGACCGCTCTTTTGCCGTAACACTACAACCGTTCCACGGATGGCAGATACACACCTGATAAAAGACAAACGACAGTATTAACTTCATAAAATTCAAGATTATGGAAACGACATTGGCAGTAATGGAAAGACAACAGCAGTTTGACTTCCAGAAAAACGGAATTGAAGTGATGAACTTCGAGACGCTTCAGCGTACCTACAAGGAAAACGACATCTACAACAACCCGGTGCAAGGTATCTACCATTACCAGGTCATCCGGCGCATGATGGACATCTGCGAGAAATACAATCTCGACTATGAGGTGGAGGAAATCTTCGCGGCCCAGAACAGGAACAAGACGCAGCCGGGAGTAAGCATCCTTCCGCAGGTGGAACAGACACATGGCGAAAAAGCCGTGGAAGCGCACATCCTGCGCCGTATCTTCGCCACCATCCGGATCAAGGACTGGGAGACGGACGAACTGACCACAACATTGGTCGTCGCCTACCACCAGGACGGCATACAGGCAGCCATAGGTCCCTGCGTGCTAATCTGTCATAACCAGTGTATCCTTTCACCCGAGCGAAGTGTCTGCAATTACGGCAAGAAGAAAGTCTCGACGGAAGAGTTGTTCGAAACCGTGGACGGCTGGCTTGCCAATTTCGAGGTGAACATGAACGAGGACATCGAACGCATACAACGGCTGAAACGCCGGGTTATATCTATGGAGGAAATCTATATGTATATAGGTCTGTTGACCGCGTTGCGCGTCTCCCACGACAGTTCGGACAGGAATCTGTCATCCTCCGTGGAAACCTATCCTCTGAACCAAGGGCAAATTTCTATATTCACGGAAGAGGTGCTTAAACTGGCTATGACCAAAGGGCAGATTACCGCTTGGGAGCTATACAATATAGCCACAGAGATATACAAGCCCGGAAAAACGGACTTCCCGGCACTGATTCCACAAAACGGAGCAATGGCGGAACTACTGCTTTCCCATCTGCCGGAAGCAGCTGAAGTACAGGATGCCGTTCCGGTAAGCTGACATACAAGCCGCACAAATGGCCTGATTCCGACAATACGCATAAGGGAGAACCTGACAGTCGAAAACAACTGAAAGATTCTCCCTTTTTCATTTACTTCTCAAAAAGCAGCATATATTCCACTTTCCTTCTCCGTTCGATGCTCGGAACCACTTTCCCCTTGTAGCATCTGAAGGAGACATATTCCTTATAGATATCGCGGTCACCCGACTCCAGTTTTTTCAACAGCCGGCTCTTGGGTATTTTTCCATACCCTTTGATACGGGAACAGCCCACATTATACGCAAGAACACTAACGATCAAAGAATCACGTCCCAGATAACTGAACATACGGCACAACTTACGGAGGTCTGCTCTCAGAATGGAATCACCTTGTGCTTTTGTAATACTGTTGGTAAACCTCTCCCCGGGAAGAACTTTGTGCCCCCACCCGACATAAGGCCAATGCTTTTTCTCTCCATGCCAACCCTCGAATCGCTTGACACACTCGACCGCAATACTGAACCTGTCCGGACTTGCCTTTATCGGATTCTCCGCCCTCGACGGCATACCCGGAAAAAAGACCGTGATGGAAAGCACCGCAAACCATATTGCTTTTAACTTCATCATAGGCAGGACCGGCTTAGTGTCCGACAATTGTGACCGGCAATTCCTTGCTATCCGCAGTCACGACGGAATCCTCGTCCTCCGCCTCGTTGTTGAAATCAAAAGTCAATTGGCAAATCTGTGCCGGTTCGCTGTTGTCCTCGAAATAGATGTCTATCGTCTGCTGGTTCTCGCTTTCAGAAGTGTAGTATAGCCTGAACACCTCCCTGTCAAGGGGATAGCGGTCATTGGGCAGCAACAC
>NZ_CAXSVC010000053.1:14179-16263 GCF_964240755.1 Bacteroides sp. HPS0048
CTATCCCGTCATCCATACGGAGTGTACCCTTGCCGTCCGGCTGGAAATATCGGATGGTGTAGCGGGCATCGGAAAACCGTCCTTCACGTTTGAGTTCACACCGTATTTCCACCGTCTCACCTTTCACAATACGTGTGGGGACAGGCAGGGTCTCCACCTTGAACGGATAGGACTGCTGTACATCCATTTCATCATTGCAGGCGGACAACAGACAAGCCGCCAGACCCAGGAACAGGATTGCCATCATTCCGGCCAATTCTCTTTTTTTATTCAATGCATTCATATTCAATCAGATTTTAATACGTTATACTTAATTCTATTTTTACAGAAACTTGTTCTGCAGGTATTCGTTCAGATCCTTGTATCCTTTGTACAAAGAGGAACAGTCCACTATTTTATCCGCATAGCGTTTGCGGAGCGCCTCCAGCGTGCGCCGTCCGGCTTCGTCCCGGTCCAGGTAACAGTTGACTCTCTCATATCTGTCAAGAACGGGGAACGAGCGTTCCAGCAATGCCACCGAGTTCAGTACGAGATAGTCGTCGCCACATCCCAATTCGAGTTGCATCCACGAGAGGCAGTCGATAAACCCCTCGAAGAGATTGCAAGTATCCGAACCGTTGTCCATCAGCGAAATGTCTTTCGGAGAGAGACTGGCCTTAAAAAAGCGGTTGCGCACCTCGTACCCACCGCTGACATTCCTGAAACCGATGGCGAAATACCGCTTCCCGTGCAAGGTGTACCTGATCTCCTTGCAGTTCGGCATAGCCACATCACCGCTAATGCCACGTTCCGCCAGATAACGGAGCAGGACGCTGTTGTGCAGCGGTCCGGACTGTACCTTCGTGAAACTTTCCTGCCTATGGGAATCTTCCCTGTCATTTTCCCCGGAACGGGAAACGGTCTTGTGTTCGGGAGCAAGACCGCCCCATATCCCTGTGATGAACCTGGCCTGCGCCTTGAAATCCCCGCTGCCGATAAACTCCCCCGCAAGGGTGAATATGTCGCCTCCCTGTCCGGTACCGAAGTCATGCCATATATCCTTACGGACATTCAACTGGAACGAGGCGGTGCGCTCCTCCCGGTACGGGGCCAGATACCAATATTCATCCCCCCGTCTTCTTGCCGGTTCATATCCCATCCGTGCCAGAAAAACGGCGATTGGAATGTCTCTTATCTCTTCTATAGTCATAAGCGATACGGTTCTAATGGATTATGAATTTGACACCCAGACCGAATTGTGTCGTGAACAGGTCCAGCGAGCTTCCCCACAATACACGTTCCCGGATAGCGGCAAGAAGGACGATGCGGTCTGTCACGTATGCCTCAAGTTCCAGGGTTATCGCGCCGCCATAGACAAACGCATCCTTGGCGAGCAGCCTCGAACCGTCATACAGTATCCTCTCGCCCCAGTTCACGGTCTCATAGCCGGCCAGTGCGGAACCGCCGACCGAGAGGAAGACCGTCTTTGTCGGATCAGACAGGAATTTCAGATAATAGCCGCCTTCTGCCGTGAACTGCGCACGGGGTACGCTCGCATCCCGATACCCATAATTCTTCATCAGATACTCGGCGCCTATGACCCAGCGGTTGGCTTTTGGGGTGTATCCGGAAACGGCAAATCCGGTATAATAATTCAAGGGGGACTTTGAGCCGTTCGCAAATCCTCCGCGCAGTTCCACGCCCTTCATCCCGGGCAGGTACCGCTGGGCGTGCGCCCGCCCTGAAAACAGGGCAAGCGACACGGCTGTAACAAAAAGGAACAGATACTTCTTCATGGCTACTTCACTTTAAGTTCGTTGATAACCCCGGCTCTCACGATGTCCTCACTTTCCACGGTGAAGGTCTGGTGTCTGCCACCGCCTTTCTCGTGCATCTCCACCATCAGCACCTTGTCCGAGGGGATGGTGAATTTGTCGAAGACGAAAACGGTGCGCCCGTCCTTTTTCCCCGCGACGGACGTTACATAGTCGTAAGCACGCAGTGGGAATATCACCTGTTCCTGAATGGCGGTACGTTTCATCAGCTTCTTGTCCACAATTTTAAAAGTCACGAAATCCACCTCATAAGGCACGTTGGACCGGTTT
>NZ_CAXSVC010000053.1:16361-18196 GCF_964240755.1 Bacteroides sp. HPS0048
CTTTATCTGTGTATGAAAATAAAGCAAGCCGTTGTGCGTATAGAGTCCGCGGAGCAGGTACTGGATGCCGAACGCCTTGCTTCCGATATGCTTGATGTGCCGTCTGTTGTCCTTGTGGATGGACTTCGAGATAAGGTGTACCAATTTAGGCGATTCACAGCCCAATTCCTTCAGGTAGATGTCAAGGGCGTTGTTGGGGCGGTTCACCTCACTTCCGTCATGAATGAAATCCTTCATCTCGATATTCAGCAGCAGCGGCTCTTCCGCATACTTCACATTGAAGGTGTAAAAACTTCCGCTTTCGGTAATCACGGACATGTTGGTCTCCTCACGGAAGTCCTTCACGGTGGTCTTTACACGGATGACATTCTCCGCACCGTCCGCCTTGCCTGCAATGAGGTTCGGAGAACCGAGATCCACATAACGCACCGATGACGGGAAAATGATGTGCGTGGTCTTTCCATAGGTCACTTCCAGCCCGTATGGAGGTATCATCCTGTCAAAGGTGAGTTTACGGGTCAGACCGTGATAGAGGTCTCCGTCCTCCTCTTTTTGAGGATACACTTCCTTGGCCAGTGTGACGGCATTGTTTACCGCCGCTACGCTGTCGGCTTCATTTTGGGCGAAAGCGCCCACAGTGCCCCATGCAAGGGCAAGCATTACAAAAAACTTTTTCATGTCGATTGAATTTTAATGGATTGTTATTGATCGTTGTCTTGATAAAGCATCAGGGTATAGCCTGACTTGAGATGCGCCTTCTCTTCACGCATCTTCCGGGATATGTACTGCGAGACACCTTGTATGGCACCCTTTCCGAGTTCGGAAAGCAGCTGGTCACCTGCCGACTGGTTGGTGATGGAGATGCTCGTGCCGAGATTCTGCCCCAGATTGGCGGCAACCTCCCTGACGGCGTTAGCCTCCATTGACCCCGGAATGAAGATGCCGCCCTGTCCGTCATTGTCATACACGGCAAGTTCCACGGGGATGATGGTACCGCCATATTCCACCTGAAGGATATTGACGTGAAGCCTTTCACCCTGTATGCGCCCTTCTCCGGTAAGCAGGGAGTTTTTGGGCAGGATATGCTTCCCTACACGCATTGGCTCCAGCAGTCTCATCCTCACTCCCTGACCGCTGATGACGGTCTGGTCCCCGTGGATGCAGGCCCGGATGGTATTCCTCACATTTCTCTCTTCTTTATGACCGATTGGCGTGTGGAATCTTTCCGGTTGTGCCATTCCTGTAAGCTGTATAGAATCACTGACAGGCTGCGGCAACGATGATACCACCGGTGTGGAAACCAGCCCCACGGGAACGGCTTTCGCCTTTCCGTTCCGCCCGGGACTTTCATTATCGGAACGGCTGTCCGTATTCACACTGCCATTGCCCGGCATATACCTGGCCGCAAGCTCATAGGATTTTTCCAGGAGAGCTACCTGCTCCTCGTAACCCGGCTGCGCGTTCTGTGCGGCGACCGCCTGCTTGAGTTGTTCCACCTCGGCTTTCAACGCCTCCTTCTCCGGATCTTCCTGCGGTGACTCGTAAAAGTTGCCGAGCGTCCTGTTGATGTCATTGTAGGCGGAGACGGATGAAGAACAGGCTTCATTCCTTCTGTCACCTTCACGAGAACTGCCATCCTTGGCATCCGCATCCGGTGACAATTCCACGACAGTCCCGGAGTTCCCGTCTGCCATCCCGGAGAAATCCTCCAGCGTACGCAGTTTTTCCGTCTGTTTGCGTTTCATGTCAGCCTGCTCATAGGCGGCAATCTTGTCCCCTTCTATGCCCGCTTCCCTCGGATCGGGAAGCTCGGTGTTGAATCCCGCATTTTTTTC
>NZ_CAXSVC010000053.1:18294-19387 GCF_964240755.1 Bacteroides sp. HPS0048
CTTGCTTCCACCGGGCGGTTCTGCTCCAGGTCTTGTGAAAGGGCCAGCATCAGTGACTTGCCTTCATCCAGCACATAGATCTTCTCCCGTTGCGCTTCCGCGAAACTGTAAGCCTTCCATACGGAAAATCCCACAAGCAGGGTGCATACACACAGATAGACGATTCCGAACAGACGCAGGTGTCGGAAGCTGCTCTCGATATTTTTCAATGATTTGAATTCCATTCTGTAAATGTTTTATACTGTTATTACTTGATAAGCCTGCCGGCAATGTTTCCCACCGCCGCTCCGGCAGTCCCGGCCACCACGGAGCCTGTCTTGGATGCCGCCTGGTTCACGTTCTTTCCATAATTGCCCGCACCGCCTCCGGCCTGCACAATCCAGTTCGATACGGTCGGGATGGTGAAATACCCGATGATGCCGATAATGAGGAAAGTGATGTAAACCCCGTTTGAGCTGTCGGGGATGAAATCCGGGTCGGAAAGCTGTTCGATGTCCCTCTGCAGCATCAATATCTGGATTCTCGCCAGCACGCTGCTGAACAGGTCGCTTACGGGAAGCCACAGGTAGATACTGATGTAGCGGACGAACCACTGGCTGAGAGAAGCCTGGAAACCGTCCCAGCAGGAGATGGCAAAGGAAACGGGACCGAGTATCGAAAGCACGATCAGGAAGAATGTCCTCAGCGTGTCGATGACCAGCGCCGCCGCATTGAACAGGAGTTCCAGCAGTTCGCGGAAGAAATTCTGCACGGCCCTTTTCATGTTGTACATGGCACGGTCCACATACATTCCGCAGGCTTCTATAGCGTCAAACGCGCCCAGCTCGTCCAGCCTGTTGTCAAAAGTCTCCTTGTCGACCAGATAGGCTGTCTCGGGATTCCGTTTCATCGCCTCAGTCTCCAGCTTGTCCTTCTGCGCCCTGTACTCGTTCATGTCAAAGGTCTGCGACTCCAATATGGTATGGGTCCCTTTCACGACGGGCGAGAGGATGCTGTTCAGCGTACCCAGAACGAGTGTCGGAAAGAACATGATACAAAGCCCCAAGGCGAACGGACGCAAAAGCGGAAAGACATCCACAGGCTCGGCACGGAC
>NZ_CAXSVC010000053.1:19481-21068 GCF_964240755.1 Bacteroides sp. HPS0048
GGGGCCAGAGCCTGCCATACACGATACGCCACATAGAAAAGCGCTCCCAAACCGGCAAGGCCTCTTGCCACACCGGTCATCTTTGAGCAGAGCGGCATCATTTCCACATACAGATTCTGTAAAATCTGATGCAGGTTGTCAAAATCTATAGCCAACAATAACATAATGAAAGCGGATTAGGAATAATTACCAATAACGTTCGTTCGGTGAGCCGTAGAGTGCCATCACGCGGTCCAGGTCGTTCCGTTTCTTGGCGCGCAGGTAGGACACCCCGATGTTCTTGTTGGTGTAATACTGTACCAGACTGCGGTTTTGCAACATGTCGTTGTAGCAGCGGTCGATGATATCCATCCTTTCCTTGTCGTTCATGGAAAGCCCGTTCTCGTTGACCACCGTCTTCAAATCGTTCAGCAGATGGGCACTTTCTTCCAGCAGTTTGGTGTACCCCAAAGCAATCGCGCTCAGTTCTTCCGGCGTAAAATACGGGTCGCTGAGCATACGCTCGAAGCTGGTGACATAGATGTCCGTGATATCGCCCACCATCAGGATGGTCTGCTGAACCTTGCGGGCATCCCGGACAAGGTTCTTGACCTTGCGAAGCCCGTCGTAATACTCCTTGCCCTGCCGGTAGATTTTCACGGTTTCCTGAAAACTATTCGCCATATTGGTGGCAGTGGAGGACGTGTGAACGATGTTCTTGGCGGCATTGATGATTCCCTGCGCCAGATTGCCCGGGTCGCTCACTACCCATTGGGCTTTCGCTGTGAGGCTGACAAGGAAACAGCCCATGCACAGCATAAGAATTTTCTTTTTCATGATGTTCCTGTTTTTAATTGTGAATAATTCTGTTAAAAGTCAGATTCCCATTTTCCGTCCTTTGGACGGCGGGTTCCGGAGGATAGGCTTGTGTACCGGTCTCGGACGGTCTACCTCTGCCACTTTTTCTTTCCCGTGTCTGAGGAATGCGAAGAATTCGTCTGCATACGGCCTGCGTCCGGTCATTCTGACGAAACGGGCGTCCAGCTCCCGGTAGGCTTTCTCCGCCTGGCACGAGCGTTCCGTCGCGGAAGCGTTCTTGTCTATGCCGTACTTGGTGAGAAAGTCAGGACTGATATGCAGTATGTCGTGGACGGCATCCGGCGAGGCCGCAATCCGTCCCAAATTCTCCAGTTCCCCATTCAGCTTTTCCAGGTAGAAATCCGGCAGACGGACATCCCCGATGCTTTCCGCTGCCTTTTCCGCATTCCTGCACAGGCGGCTTTCCAATGCCACCCCCTCGTCATATGCCGGTTCCGGTCCGGAACGGTGCAGTCTGTCAAGCCTGTCATAATCATCCGCAAGCCCGTACCTGAGTGCCACATACCGTGAGGGCGGCATAAGATACACAGCCAGGTTGCAGAGTTCCCACACGTCACTCTCTTTCCGATGGAAATCCAGAATCCGTACAGATGACCGTACTTCTTCCGGTGACGGCCGTTCCTGCTTGCTTTCAGGATATACCTTCAAGTAAGCATCCCGCATGAACGTGTGCATGGCGAGCATTCCGTGGACGGAATCGGCTTTTTCGGGATTGACATCCGCAAGCCA
>NZ_CAXSVC010000053.1:21164-23843 GCF_964240755.1 Bacteroides sp. HPS0048
CCAGCAACCGTTCTTCTCCATGAAATACGTGTTTTTCAATGCCGTCATCAATTCTGACCTGTCCGTTTCCACCGTTTTTTCCGGTGTCGGGAACAGGTGCGAGTTTGACAACAGGCAGGCAACTTGGGTAATCACATCCTCGGACTTCCTGTACCGCCTGACCAGTTCCGTCAGCTTCCGGTACTCCTTTTCCCGGACGAACTTTCTTATCTGTTTCATCACTTCCGTCAACTCCTTGAGGCGTGGCTCGTCCAGATAGCGGCGTTGCTGTTCTTTTATCCATTCTTCCATTCCCATGATTCATGATTGTTTTTCGGTTTCCATATGATTTCAATCCCTATCACTTGTTTCGCTTGCTTTCTGCCAACTGCTTGATGGCAAGTTCGATGTTGCCACCGATTCTTTCCGTAAGCCGCATAAGTTCAAGTTTCTCGGTTTCTTCAGTAGTGTAGCATATGTACTCCTCAAGTGAGACTTCCGTGGCATAGACCGCCGACTGCGTACCGCCCAGACCAATCCAGACTTCCTTGTACTTTCTGGACGGATTGTTCGCCATATTGATGGAAAGTATCTGTGCCCGCTCCTTGTCGGTCAGACCGAGCAACGCTTGGATCTCATCGAACTTGTTCATATACTTGCGCTGGTCAAGCAGAATCTTACAGTCACTATTATTAATGATGGTACCCTTGACAATCGGAGAAGAAATGATGTCCTCCACTTCCTGGGTCACGACCACGGCCTCGCCGAAAAATTTTCTGACGGTCTTGAAAAGATAGCGGATGTAATTGCTCATATTGGCGGATGCCAATGCCTTCCAGCACTCTTCGATAAGGATTATTTTCCGGATACCTTTCAACTTGCGCATCTTGGTGATAAAAGTCTCCATGATGATGATGGTGACAATCGGAAGCAGCACTTTGTTATCGCGAATGTTGTCCAGCTCAAAAACGATGAAGCGTCTGTTCAGCAAGTCCAACTGCTTGTCGGAGTTGAGCAGGAAGTCATATTCACCGCCACGGTAATAGGGTTCCAGCACATTCAGGAATCCCCATACATCAAAATCCTTCTCACGGGTTCGCTTCTCTTTCAGGATATCCTGATACTCGTCACGGATAAATTCATAGAAGGTATTGAAGGAGGGTTTTATGCTGCTGTCCCTGCGGATTTTCTCCAGAAAGAGATTGACCGCATTGGATAGCGCCACTTCCTCGGCACGTGTCGGCGGCTCGTCGTCACGCTTCCACAGGGTAAGGATAAGCGTCTTGACGGATTCTTTCTTCTCGATATCGAAAATCCCGTCTTCCACGTAAAAAGGATTGAAAGCTATCGGGTCTTTTTCTTCATAAGTGAAATAAATCCCGTCCTCGCCGTGTGTACGCGCATGGATAAGGCTGCACAGTCCCTGATAGGAGTTTCCGGTATCCACTAACAGCACATGCGCACCCTGCTCGTAATACTGGCGTACCATGTGGTTGGTGAAAAAAGATTTCCCGCTGCCCGAAGGGCCGAGGATGAATTTGTTCCGGTTGGTGATTGTGCCGTTCTTCATCGGCAGGTCGGAAATATCCAGATGGACGGGTTTTCCGGTCAGGCGGTCCACCATGCGGATGCCAAACGGAGAGAGCGAGTCCTTGTAGGAGGTTTCCCCGATGAACAGGCACAGGGCCTGCTCGATAAAGGTGTGGAAACTCTCCTCGGACGGGAAATCTCCGGCATTGCCGGGTATCGCCGCCCAGAACAGGGTCGGCACATCCACCGTGTTGTGGCGCGGTTTGGCTTCCATCAACGCCAGTTGGCTGCCCACATCGTTCTTGATGCGCTTGAGCTTTTCCCGGTCATCGCTCCATGCCATGACATTGCAGTGCGCACGGATGGAAACCAGCCCCTTGCTGTGCGCCTCGTTCAGATACTCCTCAATCCATTCGCGGTTGATCTGGTTGGAACGGCTGTAACGGGAAAGCGAGTGCATGTTCCGGGCGGTCTGCTCGAACTTCCTGAGAATCTCCGCCGAATCGTCGATGAAGAGGTACTGGTTCACGATATGGTTGCACGTGAGCAGGATGCCTATCGGTGCGGCAAAGGACAGGCGGCAGTCGCTCCGGTCTGTCGAAAGCCGTTCATACCGGCAGTCGGTGGATACGTTTGACGGCAGGTCTTCCGGATCGGAAAGCGTATGAAGGCAAAGGTAATTGTCCCCGACCTTCATTTCCCCTGCACCGAGAGACAGATCCTGCAAGCAGGTGGTGTCTTCCTGGGACATGGAAAAATATTTCTCTATGATGCCGGCTGAATTCTTGGTTCCGATAATTTCCTCATCCGTCAGGCGGATGATACGGATCAGACCGCTGTCGTTCACGATGCGCTCGAACTGCCCGCAACTTTCCATAAAACGGGTAACGGTTTCCTTGTCCTGCATCTCTTTGGGAATGATGAATCCCCGTGTAAGCGCGTTGAAACTGCTGGTTGTCCGGCTGTGCTCTTTCGTGGTCTTCGTCAGGAAAAGGTAACAGGTGTGCTGCAAGTACGGCCGTTCGTTGAAATGCCGCTCGAAACTGCGGCTCAGAAAACTCAGGTCTTCCTTGCAGATGTCCGGCCTGTAACCCTCTTCGATGAAGAAGTCCTGCTTATGCACGATGCTGTAGTTCGGCAATACCTTGACCGCCTTCGCCCAGGTGGAGT
>NZ_CAXSVC010000054.1:0-22725 GCF_964240755.1 Bacteroides sp. HPS0048
ATCAGTATCATCTTAATATTTTCAATTTTTTATTTTTCAACATCAACATTATAACACAAATAAGTTCTATAAAAACTGTACAAATAGCTAAATTAAACATATTTATTTTATCGGACAAAATAATAATACTCAGCAATGAAATATAGAAAAGTAAATTAATAATCATAATTTTCATAAGCTGTCTGGCATAACCAAATGGGATCAATCTATTCCCCCCCAACATTGAATTCAAAGTCAATAAAACTGAAGAAAAAGATAAAATACAAATTAAAATTACACCAGTGGAATTATATTCTCCTAAAAAAAACTCTATTATTTGTTTTGCATAGATACACACTATCATGTACAAAATCAACATGAAAAAAAAAGAAGTTAACATAACTCTATTCATGTATCTAATATTAAGTTCACGTGACATTTTAGGATAAACAGATTGACAAATAACAATTGTAGGAATCTTCAAAAGATTCATTACTTTTTCTCCTATATCATATATTGAGACTTCTGACATCCCTAAAAAAGAACCTACGATTAATTTATTTACATTCAGATAAATAAGAGAAGATAAACTTGATATAAACATTGGAGCACTATCTCGAAAATTCATTTTAATAGAACATATATTTATCCCTGAAAACCTTATACGCTCTTTCGCCAACAATACATAAAGAGCATATACACCACCCAAGATAGCACCTAATGAATTAAATAGGGGAACTAAAATATAATCTTCCTTTTGTTTAACAAAAACAAAAATAAAAACAGTAAAAACAATCCTGCTACCAACATTTATAATTGTTAAGTATTTCATTTTTTCAACTCCTTGAAAATACCAAATTGGCAATAATAGTTCACCGATTGATAATCCAAGAGACGAATATAATATATAACGAAATTCAATTTGTATGTGTGAAAATGAAATCACCAAAAGAAACAAACAAACCGAGAACGAAAACAGTATAAACTTACATAAATAGGTAGAAAAAACGATATTTGAAATACATTTATCACTTTCTAAAGATGCGATATTTCTTGTAGTGGAAGAATTGAAACCAAAACTAATAAATAAATTCAAATAAGAGACAATTGAATAAGCAAATACTATCATCCCATTAAGTTCTAACCCTAAAACTCTTATCAAATATGGATAAGAAATCAAAGGTAAAAAGATAGAGAATAATTGCAATATTGAAATATACGATAGATTTTCTAAAACCTTCTTATTATTTAACAATATTTTCCTCAGCTGAAAATTAATCATTTTTTACTTAATTCAGATTAATAATTTACTGAACAATAGTATAATAGACATACCAGTATTAGTTTCTATACACCTTGTCCAAATATCGTTAATTCAGAATTACATAAAGGAGCTTATTCCACCTCTTCCCAGTTTGGATACGGATTAGCCTCCAGACTCTCCAAATAGTCAAAAACCTCCCGTTCTGCCAAAGTCAAATCACGACCTTCCCAACCATTGATTATTGTATGAGCTTCTTTCGCCAACTCATCATCAAAAGTTTCTGCGTAACAAGCTACTAAAAGCTGACACTTCAATAGTGAAGCAGGGAGTTTATCAAGTACCTTCCAGCTACGGTCAAGAAGCGCCTGGATCTTTTTATTTTTATTGCCATTGTCGTAAATGGTGGCATGGAAACCACTCAGAAGGGTATAACAGAGCCGGGCTTCTTCTTCAACACCGGAACTACGACGGATGTAGAGATCTTCGGACTGACGGTATACCTCGAGATTGAGTTCACAGAAACGGTCGGAATAAATGGGGCTACCATCGAAACCTAAGTTGAGAAGCTCGTGCGTGATATGGCACAAGGCATTGATTTGGGATTGTAGAAACATGGAGAGATTTACAATTTGACGATTTACAATTTACGATTGAAAAATGATGTAGTTATCAGTTTACAATTTACTATTAATCAGAATCGGGAATACGTTCTATCAAGGAGGGATGGATGTAGGCGGTGGCTACTGCCATGACTCCCTGAATACAAACCGACACGCGGCGGTCTCCCTTGACACGGATGATGACTCCTTCCACACCCTCGAAGATGCCACCGGTGACACGGACACGGTCACCTTTCTGTAAGGCGGTGGCGATGGGGTCGAGGTAAACGATCTGTTCTTCGTAATTGCCCGAAACGGCTATGAAGCTACGCATCTGGGAATCCGGGATGGTGATCGGACGACGAAGCTCCTGATTGAAGATATAACGAACAGCCAAAGAAAGGGCAATGGACTGACGGATACGTTCGATACACTCCAAAGAGGAACGGACGAAGATAAGGTTATGTACCACGGGGACCAATTTACGTACTTTACGCTCCCCTTTCCGGATGTACTCGTAGTGCATCGGGATGAAGTTCTCAATATTTTCGGCATCTAAAATCTCTTTCAGGAGAAGCTCGCGGCTGTAAGTGACGCGAAGAGGATACCAGTGTATGTCGGTGGATTTGTTCACAATTGGATATTCTTTAGGGACACCGGGGTAGTGAAAACTCCTTCCGGTCAAGCGTGTATAAAAGAGATTATCAATGAGTTATACACTTGCCCTCAATAGTGGCCCTATCACAGGGAACGAACATAAAGAGGGGATTTATGAGATGTGCAAGGACTTGTTTTTATCGAAAACAAAGCGGGATGCACAACTTATTATAAACGAGCCAACTGAAAGTAACAAGTGTTTCAATAGACGTTCGTTTAATTGAACGCTTTTTTACACATCATATAAAAGGAGATTTTTATAAAAGCATACAGCTAAAATATCAATTTATTTAATACTATATATTATTAGTAATCAATGCATTGAGGATAATTCGATAAATATAATATCATTTTTTTTATTAAACATTTTGCCAATATAAAAATACCTCATATCTTTGCGTTCAATTAAACGAACGTTTATTGAAACACTTTTATATTCGACAGTTATTTTATTGATTTTCAATATCATAACCACACAAAACAAGCATTTTACATCATTTTACCTCATAAATAATCCATACTAAATGAATTAATTAACTACTTTCGCGATTTTAAACATTTTTATCATTAACAAAATTAAAATCGCAAATTATGAACCAAAAACCACAACAGAAAGAGAATAGTAAAAGAGTAAAAAAAACAAGAACAAAAAGTCTTTACTAACTAATAAACAGGAAATTCAATCAAAGAAAGGAAGAAAAAAGGAGAAAGCAATATGTGGTATTATTTCCTGTCACGAAGAATATATCAGAGACATGATATTGTTGTGCAAAAAAGGAGCAATGGGAGAAGATTTTAAGACATGTCAAGCCAGTTTAGCACGATTTATTTTTGAAAGAAACACACTCATTCATATAGTCAACGGGGAATACAAACAACTAAAATATAGCACTATAAAAACCTACATATCCCAAATATGGAATGAAGAGGAATAATAGTAATCCGGTTATGTAAAGACAGCGAAATTACAGGACACCTATTTTGTTAATTCGTTTTAGAATAATAAGCATACATTCGCAGCAGATTGAAGCGAAAGATGTAGGAGTGCCGCTTTCTCAGGATGCGGCACTTTCTTTGTATACAGCATCAACCTGAAAAAATAATTATTCATCATTTTAAATTCAGTATTATGAAAAAGCAGAAAAGGCAGGTGTCACAGAGTGAAGCAATGAAAGCAAGATGGAAAAGACGGATCGTGATAGAGAAAAGTTACCCGGAGAGTACCGCACAATGGATGGCAGAACGACTGGAAAGATTGTTGGACCACATGCTGTACGGGCATGCCATGATTGCCTATCACAAGCAGAACGGAGATTTCAAGTTTGTGAAAGGGACACTGATCTATTACGAAGCAGAGTTTCACAAAGCATACGATCCAACAAAGGTGGAAGGAGCCGTCGTTTACTGGGACGTGGAGCAACAGGGATGGAGGACGTTCCTGGTGGAGAACTTTATGGAATGGAGACCTATTCAGTAGTTAGTAGCCAGTAGTCAGTAGCCAGAATCTATGCAGTGTATCAGAGGTATGCTAAAAGAATTCCGGCTACTTACTATCAACTACTTACTACTTGCTACTAACTACTTACTACTCAAAAAAATTATGGCTACAGAATACTATGGAATAAACTACTTCCCGCTACTGACGGGATTTTTTCACTGCGATACGATAGAACTGATTACGGCGATACATGGAGTGAAAGGGCCGCATGCGGTGATCATGTTGCTGTGCAAGATATATACTGACGGGTATTACATTCATTGGGGAGAAGACCAATGTATGATTTTTGCAAGGAAGTTAGGACCGGAATACGATAAAAAGACAGTGGAGGAGATCGTAAACCTGCTCATCGAAAAAGAATTTTTCGATAAAAAAAGCTACGAAACACACGGAGTACTGACTTCTGTGGAGATACAAAAGGTATGGTTGGAGGCTACAAGCCGGAGAAAGAAAGACTTAACCAAACTGCCCTACATGCTGACAGAGGGTGCGAACTCAAAAAATGTATGCAAAACCGGTAGTTCAACTACAGAAAATGTAGACAAGTTACCGACTCAAATGGAGTTGAACCTCGAAAATGCAGACAATTTCAGACAAAGTAAAGTAAAGCAAAGTAAAGCAGAGAAAAGTAAAGAACTTCCCCCCTCTGATCCCCCCAACGGGGAGAAGGAGGAAGAGGAGGATATTTCTTTACTTCCTCCCCCACCCGAATACGCACTCAATGAGAAAACACACAATTACAGCGGGCTATTGGAGAGCCTGAGGCTGCACAATGTGAAAGACAAAACCGAGATTAAAGCGATACTGAGATTGTCGGACTACGGCAGGAAGGGGACGGAAATATGGAGAATACTGGCAAAAACAAACTGGAGCAGGATTGAGGCACCGGGGAAATACATCCTGAAAATACTCAGGACTTCACAGTAAAAAACAGACCGTAAAAATCTGGAAATCAAGCAATAAAAAAGTACGTACTTTGATACCCCAAAAGTACGTACTTAACACACTATTAATATGCATTTTAAGTCACTGTTAAAATACTAAGTTTGTATGCGGGAAATGAAGGACTCTGCTATTTCACTTATAGCCATTGTAAGATATCACTTTTTCTTTCACCTTACGAATTTTCTTCCTCTTCTCTTTCAATGGATAGCCGACAATAATATCCAGCAACAGTCGTTTAGAAGCAGGAATACCCGTCAGTTGTTTAATTTCCTTTTCATCGAACCAACCAAGGATACACGAACCCAAGCCTTCACTTTCGGCAGCAAGAACAATATGGGAAGCTGCAATGCCTACATCAATCAGGGGGAAATGCTTATCTTTCACTTTACCTCCCAAAAGAGAAGTAATATTGGCAGATTCCTCCACTATCAGGATATGTACGGGTGCGTCCTTCGCAAACTTATTCATACCAAGTCCGGCAGCAGCCTTCCCTACTTTCCGGGAAAGTTCTCTGTCCGTAACCACCACAAACTTCCACGGCTGTGCATTGCAAGCTGAAGGTGCCAAACGAGCAGCTTCCAGTATCCGTTCCAGCTTTTCCGGTTCAACAGAGCGTTCCTTATCATAAGCACGATCACTTTGCCGTGACATAACTAATTGCAGAAAATCCATAAAAAAGTTATAGGGTTATGGAATTATAAGGTTATAAAGTTATAACACTATCATTCGGCTGATATACTTGCCGATGATATCGAATTCAATGTTTACCATACTACCGATCACAAAAGTATGGAAGTTGGTATGTTCATAAGTATAAGGTATAATGGCTACCTGGAAGGTATCATCCGTAGGGTTACATACAGTCAGGCTGACGCCGTTCACCGTTACCGAACCTTTGTCTACAGTGATATATCCCCGCTTTGCCATCTCTGTATCAAATGCATATTTGAATGTGAAATACCAGCTTCCGTCTGCATCTTTGATATCCACACAAGTAGCAGTCTGATCAACATGTCCTTGTACGATATGTCCGTCCAGACGTCCGTTCATCATCATGCTACGTTCCACGTTCACCTTATCCCCTATTTTAAGCAAGCCAAGGTTGGAACGGTCAAGCGTCTCCTTCATGGCAGTCACAGTATAGGTATCATCGGTCATGCTAACAACTGTCAGACATACACCGTTGTGTGCAATACTCTGGTCTATTTTCAACTCATTTACAAACGAACACTTAAAAGTAAAGTGTATATTTTCCTGGTCTTTTACCAGTGCTACGAGAGTAGCATATTCTTCTACTATTCCGGAAAACATAAAGATATTTACTATTTATGATTTAACTATTTACGATTTACGGTTGGAGATACCCTCTCCGATCATGGGGTCAAAGATACAAAATTGAAACTGATTAGAGTAGAGGAAACAAATAATCTGTGTTAATTGTTAATAGGACATAGGTATAAAAAAATGGGGCTTTTCACAAAGCTCCATTTCTCAGTTTTCAATAGGTATTAGTTTTTTTTTAAGGTAAAAAGATTGTTTTCAGGATAACGGTGCAAATATAGGCGCTTTTCTCGTTATGAACCAAATATTAAAACATGTCTTATAACATCTTTTTGAATTTTCTTTGGATTTATTATCATTTCAAGATAGCCGCCTCACTACCTACCCGTTACAGCAGACAAATATAGAACTTTTTTTTAAGTACTACTAATTTTTGTATAAGAAGTTGCATATTATGACTTTTCCGGATAGTGTTCATCCGTTTTTCCACTATGTTTTAACACTTTCGCATCCATAAAGAACACTATCTCTTCGGCAATATTAGTGATATGATCTCCGGAACGCTCTAACTTACGGAACACACTTACGAGGTTCAAGCAGGAAAGTACACTTTCAGGATGTTCTTTTATATAACCGGCAAGAACCGTAGTGGCTTCAGCATTGATTTCATCCAACAGGTTGTCTTTGGAAAAAACAGCGGTAGCCAGTTCAATACTCTCTTCATTCAAAGCACGCTTTGCCAATTCAAGCATAGAGAGCACTTCTCCCAACATCTCTTCCAGACGAAGACGTTTCAACAATTCGGCATCCAAAACAGGCTCCTCACACTTCAACACAAAACGGGCAATCCCTTCGGCAAAGTCACCCAAGCGTTCCAGATTGGTATTAATCTTAAGCATGGCAAGCACAAAACGTAAATCGATAGCCACAGGATTATACAAGGCAATCACATCCTCCACATCGCTGTCTATTTTCAACTCGGAAGCATTCACTCTCCGCTCACGAACAATCACTTGCCGGGCAAGTTCTTTATCAAGTGTCAATACAGCCTCTCCAGCTCTATCCAACTGGTTATAAACTAATGTCCACATCTCATCAACTTCTTTATGCAGTAGGATGAGCTCCGATTCTATAAACTTCACCATAATATAATAATTTAATAATGTGCTAATTTGAAAAATGTGCCAATTAACTGTATTATAGCAACATGCCACATGATAATCGGCACATTAGCATATGGGTACATTGAATAATTATTTTTTTATCCGAATCTTCCGGTAATGTAATTCTGTGTTGCTTCTTTCTCCGGATTCGTAAAGATTTTCTTTGTATTGTCATATTCTACCATCTCTCCCAGGTAGAAGAAGGCTGTTTTATCACTAACGCGAGCAGCCTGCTGCATATTGTGTGTCACGATGACAATCGTATATTGCTTCTTCAACTCATGAATCAATTCTTCTACCTTTGCCGTAGAAATAGGATCGAGGGCGGAAGCAGGTTCATCCATCAGCAATACAGAAGGAGATACGGCCATAGCACGTGCAATGCAAAGACGCTGTTGCTGCCCGCCCGAAAGAGCATAAGCTGACTCTTTGAGCTTGTCTTTGACTTCGTCCCAAAGTGCTGCTCCTTTCAATGTCTCTTCGACACGCTGACGAATAAAAGCATTGTCTTTAACTCCATTCACCCGCAAACCATACGCCACATTTTCAAAAATGCTTTTAGGAAACGGATTGGGACGCTGGAAAACCATTCCTACATTCTTACGGAGTTCATCGACCTGTACGCCTTTATCATAAATATTCTCACCATCGATTCGAATCTCTCCTGTCAGGCGAGTGTCAGGAATCAAATCGTTCATACGGTTAAATAAACGAAGAAAGGTAGACTTACCACAGCCCGAAGGACCAATAAACGCTACTACCGTTTTTTCTTCGATCTCCATACTGATACCCTTCAATGCATGAAAGTTACCATACCAGAAATTCACATCACGAGCACTTACCATTGTTTCCATATTCTTTATTTACGATTTGACGATTTACAATTTACGATTGAAATTACTTCTATTTATGATTTTACAAAATGCGATTCAACTTGATTCAATATGCGATGCAACTTGAAACGAATTGCAACATCAATCGTAAATCGTAAATTGTCTAATCGTAAATCTTACTTAGTTTGTTTTTACTTTTTTCTCAAAATACTTTCTCAAGGCATTTGCCAACAAGTTTACCAACAGAATAATCAGGATCAACACCAGAGCAGTGCCATAAGCCAACGGCAATTGAGCTTCCATATTCGTACCGCTGGTAGAAATCACATAAAGGTGATAAGGTAATGCCATACACTGATCAAAAATGCTGGTAGGCAACTGCGGCAGGAAATAGGCTGCACACGTGAAAAGGATGGGAGCCGTCTCACCGGAAACACGCCCTAAGGCAAGGATCAGT
Organism: Bacteroides sp. HPS0048; assembly: GCF_964240755.1. Taxonomy (NCBI): domain Bacteria; kingdom Pseudomonadati; phylum Bacteroidota; class Bacteroidia; order Bacteroidales; family Bacteroidaceae; genus Bacteroides; species Bacteroides sp. HPS0048. Next base: position 8,677 of record NZ_CAXSVC010000054.1, read on the forward strand.
CCGGTAATGATATTGGGCATACCCATCGGTAAAATCACATGCCAGATCGTTTGCAACTTGGTTGCTCCCAACGCTCTGCTACCTTCGCGTAAGCTATCAGGAATCGCCTTCAACGCTTCTTCCGTGGTACGAATTACCAAAGGGACACAAAGCAACCCCAACGTTAACGAACCGGCCAGAATGCTGTCACCGAACCCAAGATAATTGACAAACAAAGCCATACCGAACAATCCGAAAACAATGGATGGAATGCCACTCAGGTTATTTGTCATCACCCGAATAAAACGAACCAGCTTTCCTTTGGGAGCATACTCATTCATATAGATACCGCTCATCACTCCTACCGGAAAGGCAAAAAGTGCACTTCCTATCATCAGGTAGAACGTACCTACAATAGCGGGCCAGATGCCTCCTCCCGTCATACCATTGGTAGGCGCAGAAGTAATAAAATCCCAATTTATAGCTCCTATACCTTTATATATAATAAACCCCAATATGGCAAACAAGATCAGTACGATACACAAGCTTAACGCCCGGAAAATTCCGAAAGCAATGCCTTGTGAACGACGTTTCGCCTTATTATTACTTGCTATTTCCATGTTATTTGCTTCGTTTTACGCCTTTAGACGAGATGTACTCTACGCTAAAGTTTATAATTAATGTGATAAAGAACAATACTACACCTAACAGGAACAGCGCCTGATAATGAGGACCACCGGCAGGTGCTTCGCCCAGTTCGGCAGCAATAGTGGCCGGGATGGTACGCAACGGTTCAAGGATTGTAGTAGGAATTACCGCTGCATTTCCGGTCACCATGAGTACAGCCATCGTTTCACCAATAGCACGACCGATACCAAGCACAACTCCCGAAGTGATCCCGGAGATGGAAAAAGGAATAACGACCTTATATATAGTCTGCCATTGTGAGGCTCCCAACGCCAAACTGGCTTCACGCATGGCACGCGGACAATTGCGCATTGCATCTTCCGTCACAGTAATAATAGTAGGCAGTGCCATGATGGCCAATACGATACTTCCAGCCAACCCGCTCTCTCCTACCGGCAAATCGAATACTTTTTGTATAAGTGGCACAATTACTATCAACCCGAAAAAGCCATAGACTACGGACGGGATTCCACTCAATAATTCGATGATAGGCTTCAGCCAGCCACGTACTTTCGGATTGGCTACTTCGGACATATAGATAGATACGGAAAGCCCGAACGGCAAAGCGATAAGTATAGCGAAAAGGCTCACCCAAAGGGTACCGGTAATAAGAGGCAGAAAGCCAAACAACGGAGCGGGAGTAGCCGTCGGGAACCATTCGGCACCGGCAAATACATCTTTTACGGAAATGGTATTATCCTTGATAAAATGTACCTTACCCGGTGTTGTAATAAACTGTTGCGGGACGAAAGCTACAATCCCCGGAGTCTTCTCAATCAGTTCCATAATACGTGCCCCGGCATACTGATAAGCATCTCCCAACTCTTCTTCCGTATAATATTGTGTGATATCTTCTAAACGAAAAACCCGGATAGGGAGATTCTCCCCACCGAGTTCTTTCCAATTCGTTATCTCTTCATCAAAAACATCTTTTATCTGAGCCGGGCTTAGCTGGCTGACCTTATTGTCTTTATTTAAAGCTAATACATATCCTTCTTCTATCACTTTACTGCTAAATAATCCAAAAGCTTCAGTAAACAGGAATAGTACGATAAGCAGGATAGTTATACTTGTAACAAAGCCACTACAAGTAAGCATTCCCTCTACAATCTTTTCGAAAATCTTCTTCATACCTATTGTTTGATTTCTGAATGCAAAGAAAAGAGTATCATATTAAGGAGGTGTGAATTCCGCTTGAAGGAAATGTTTCAAAAGTGTTACATTTATGTTACAAGAGCAAACATTGTAGGTTTTATAACAAGAATGTAACATCTTCTTTTTTAATTTGCGAGTGAAATACCAATTATAAGTGAATTTATGAATGCAAAAAGCATATTATTTCTGAGTCTGATTCTTATAACCACAGGTATTCAGGCTCAACGGATCAAAGGTAGTGACACGGTTCTTCCGGTTGCCCAGCAAACTGCCGAACGCTTTATGAATAGAAACGCAGATAGCCGTGTCACCGTCACAGGTGGTGGAACCGGAGTAGGCATCTCCGCCTTAATGGATAATACCACTGACATTGCTATGGCTTCCCGCCCTATCAAGTTTAGTGAAAAGATGAAGGCCAGGGCTGCTCAAAAAAATATAGAGGAGGTTATCGTTGCATATGATGCCCTTGCCGTGGTAGTACACCCGACAAACCCGGTGAAGCAACTCACCCGTCAACAGTTGGAGGATATCTTCCGGGGTAAAATCACTAACTGGAAACAAGTGGGTGGCGAAGACCGTAAGATCGTTGTATACTCCCGGGAAACCTCTTCAGGAACCTACGAATTCTTTAAAGAAAGTGTACTTAAAAATAAGAATTATATGTCCAGTAGTCTCTCTATGCCTGCCACCGGTGCTATCATACAATCGGTAAGCCAGACAAAAGGAGCGATCGGCTATGTCGGGTTGGCCTACGTATCACCACGTATCAAAACGTTGTCAGTATCTTATGACAACAAGCATTACGCCCAGCCCAATGTAGAAAATGCGACTCGTAAAATTTATCCCATCGTACGTCCTCTTTATTACTATTACAATGCAGAGAACAAAGAAGCAGTAACACCTCTTATTGACTTCATTCTTTCTCAGGAAGGGCAGGATATTATAAAAAAGAGTGGATATATTCCGGTGAAATAAGGTTATGCAAAAAAAATGTCATACTTTTGTAGCTCATAACTCGTAACTCATTAAACGCTATGACAGATATTAGAAACGAAGAGGTGACAAGCGAAAAAAAAAGCCTCAACTTTATTGAGCAAATTGTAGAAAATGATTTAAAAGAGGGCAAAAACGGAGGAAAGGTACAGACGCGTTTTCCGCCTGAACCCAATGGTTATCTTCACATAGGTCATGCCAAAGCTATTTGCCTCGATTTCGGCCTCGCAGCCCGTCATGGCGGTGTATGTAATCTTCGTTTTGATGACACCAATCCAACCAAAGAAGATGTGGAGTATGTAGAAGCCATCGAAGAAGATATCAAATGGCTCGGCTTTGAATGGGGAAATGTATATTATGCTTCGGATTACTTCCAGCAACTTTGGGATTTTGCCGTGCGTCTTATCAAAGAAGGTAAAGCCTACATTGACGAACAGACTTCCGAACAGATTGCCGCACAAAAAGGAACTCCGACTCAACCGGGAACTGAAAGCCCCTATCGCAACCGCCCCATTGAGGAGAATCTTGCCTTATTTGAAAAAATGAACAGTGGCGAAATAGAAGAAGGTGCTATGGTACTCCGTGCTAAAATAGACATGGCAAATCCGAACATGCATTTTCGTGACCCGATTATCTACCGTGTAGTGAAACATCCGCATCACCGTACAGGTACTACCTGGAAAGCCTATCCGATGTATGACTTCGCACACGGACAAAGTGACTTCTTTGAAGGAGTGACTCACTCACTCTGTACACTGGAATTCGTCGTACACCGTCCGTTATACGATCTCTTTATCGACTGGTTGAAAGAAGGGAATGACTTGAATGACAATCGTCCCCGTCAGTACGAATTCAATAAATTAAACCTCAGCTATACGCTGATGAGTAAACGCAATCTGCTCACACTCGTAAAAGAAGGTCTGGTAAATGGCTGGGATGATCCACGCATGCCGACTATCTGCGGTTTCCGTCGTCGTGGCTATTCACCAGAGTCTATCCGTAAGTTCGTTGACAAAATTGGCTACACTACTTATGATGCTCTCAATGAATTTGCTCTGCTGGAAAGTGCTGTACGTGAAGACCTCAACGCCCGTGCTACCCGTGTTTCTGCGGTATTGAATCCGGTGAAACTGATTATTACCAACTATCCCGAGGGAGAAGTAGAAGAGCTGGATGCAATTAATAATCCGGAAGATCCGGAAGCAGGCAGCCATACAATCGAATTCAGCCGTGAACTGTGGATTGAACGCGAAGACTTTATGGAAGATGCTCCGAAGAAATATTTCCGCATGACTCCGGGACAGGAAGTACGCCTCAAAAATGCATACATCGTGAAGTGTACCGGATGCAAGAAGGATGAAAACGGTAATATTACTGAAGTATATTGCGAATATGATCCGCATACAAAAAGTGGTATGCCCGATGCCAATCGCAAAGTAAAAGGTACTTTGCACTGGTTGAGTTGTGCACACTGCCTTTCTGCAGAAGTACGCCTCTATGACCGTCTTTGGAAAGTAGAGAACCCGCGTGACGAACTGGCTGCCATCCGTGAAGCCAAAAACTGCGAAGCATTGGAGGCTATGAAAGAGATCATTAATCCTGACTCTTTGCAAATACTCAATAATTGCTATGTAGAAAAGTATGTAGCTACATTGCCTACGCTCTCCTACTTGCAATTCCAGCGCATAGGATACTTCAACATAGACAAAGAGTCGGCTCCCGACAAACTTATATTCAACCGTACCGTGGGGTTGAAAGATACATTCAAAATTAAAAATTAAAAGTTGGAAAATAAAAGCGGACTGCACATACACAAAAGTACAGTCCGTTTCTTTCTTCCTCCAATTTCGTTTTTAATTTTTAATTCTCATTTTTAATTAATCAAATGGCCAGAAAAAACCCATCTACAGATAAAGAACAAGAATTGAATGAACTCATCGCAAGTTACGAAACAGCGAAAGCTGAAAACAGACAGCTTTACCTGGACGGAGACCAACTTGCAGACATTGCAGACAAATATGCCACGGACCGCCGTTTTGACGAAGCACAAGAAGTGATCAGCTACGGTCTTGAACTCCATCCGGGACACACAGACCTCCTGATAGAGCAAGCTTATCTGTATCTGGATACGATGCAACTTCAAAAGGCCATAGCCGTAGTTGGCAGCATCGCAGAAGATTATGATCCGGAGGTCAAACTGCTAAAAGCCGAAATCCTATTGAACGAAGGCAAACTGGACGAAGCAGAAACCCTGCTCAACTCCATCGAAGAAGAAAAATCACTGGAAACAATCATCGATGTAGCATATCTTTATATGGACATGGGATATCCGGAGAAGGCATTACCATGGCTTACACTCGGACTGGAAGAATATAAGGAAAACGAAGAATTCCTTGCAGCCATGGCCGATTGCTATCGTAGTGGAGAGCGTAATACGAAGGCAATCAGTTTCTACAACAAGCTGATTGACAAGAATCCGTACAATCCTTCTTACTGGACGGGGCTTGCCAAATGCCATTTCAGCCAGCAGGAATTTGACAAAGCTGTCGAGGCCTGCGACTTTGCCCTTGCTGCCGATGATAAATTCGGAGAGGCACACATCATTAGAGCACACAGCCTCTTTCATTTGGAGAATGAGACCGAAGCTATTCAGGAATATCAACTGGCCTTGCAGAGCAAAAGTCTGCCTCCCGACTTTGCCCATATGTTTATCGGGCTGGCATACGCCAATCAGGAGAAATGGGAACTGGCTTACAGAAGTTATGAACAGGCAATGGAAATTATCGGAGACGATAACTCTCCCATCCTTTCGGATATATACAGCAATGAAATTTTCTGCCTTTCGAAATTAGGCAGATACGAAGAAGCCCACCAACTCTGCGAAAAGGCTAAAAAACAATTACCCGAGAGTGTGGAAATCTATCTGCAAGAAGGACGGCTTTATCTGGAAGAAGATAAGTTTGAGGAAGCTAAACAGTGTTGGGCCGTAGCATTGCAATATGCACCCGAAGCCGAAACATTAGTGCAGATAGGCAACTACAGTCTGGACTATGGTATGGTAGAAAATGCCCGCCTCTGTTTTGAGGAAGCAAAGAAACAAGATCCTGATTATCCGGGAATCAATGGCCGTCTGGCTTCTATCTGTATGATTCTTAGAGATCACAAGGGATTTCAGAAATACAATCAAATGTCAGAAACTCCGCTTAACATAGAGATGATTCAGGAAATGTTGTCACAAAATACCGACAAAGATATTTTGCAGAATCTGGAAACATTCATGAATGAACTTGATGATGTAAATGACGGAGAGACTGAGGAAGAAAATAATTAGAAGTTAGTAGATAGTAGTTGGAAGCCATTCGGCATAAGAATTATCACGTGTATCGATTCTATCTACTGACTACTAAATTCTAACTACTAAATCAAAATAATTAAAATTATAAACTTAGCATTCAGAATTTAAGCAAATGGAATCTGTAGCCTTCATTCAATGGTGTCTCGATCACCTTAACTACTGGACTATTACCCTGTTAATGGCCATCGAGAGTTCGTTTATACCCTTTCCGTCTGAGGTAGTTGTACCTCCTGCGGCTTACAAAGCAGCTGTAAATGATGAAATGAATGTGTATCTGGTAGTATTGTTTGCCACAATCGGGGCAAATATCGGAGCAATCATCAACTATTACTTAGCTTACTGGTTAGGACGCCCTATCATTTATAAGTTTGCCAACAGTCGTTTTGGGCACATGTGCCTCATCGACGAAGCTAAAGTGCAACATGCAGAAGAATACTTCGATAAGCACGGCGCATTGTCTACTTTTATAGGCCGTCTAATCCCTGCTGTACGTCAGTTAATCTCTATCCCTGCCGGTCTTGCCCGTATGAAACTTTCCACCTTCCTGTTATACACCACTCTTGGAGCTGGCTTATGGAATGGTATACTGGCAGCTATCGGATACCATCTGGCTTCCGTTCCGGGTATCGAAAGCGAAGAGCAATTGTTAGCACGCGTTGGTGAATACAGTCACGAACTGGGTTACTTTTTCATCGCTGTAGGAGTATTTATTGTAGGTTTCCTGGTTTACAAAGCACTGAAGAAGAAATAAGGACTTCGTATTGTTTTGAGTTTATTTCACCACAGAGGACACAGAGTCACACAGAGTTTTAATTATTTAAAGTCAATTAGATAATTATTCAGTATCTCTGTGTCCTCTGTGGTGAAACTAAACTCAGAAATTAAATTGCAATCCCACTCCTAATATTTCCTTAAACTGCACCCGTGGTCCCTTTGTTCCGTCTTTCTGGGCTATTTTCACATCGTCATCATACATCAGATTGGTAGTTAATGTAGTTGAGAACCATTTATTAATTGCCATATTTATCTGCACCTCCCAATTCACATCCACATTCTGCGGTTTATCCAGATAATCAGAATAGAGATCCAGACGGGAATAGACTGTCATATTCTTCATAAACTCATATCGTACCTCTCCTTTCAGATTTGCTCCGAAGCTCGACAATAAATGCTTGCCCGGATCTACACCGTAAGCTCCTTCGTCAGATAAACGATCATTGAGCACGAACGTACCACGCCAGGAAGCCGGAGACAGTACTACCGTAAAGATCTTATTGGGTTCGTAAGTAAAACCAAGTCCGGTGGTCAGATAGGCAGGAGACATAAACTCTGAAACAGAGATATCTTTGTTTACCTTATAATCATATCCGGGAGAAAATTGCGTCTGAAAAGTAGCAAAAGCACTGGCATACCAGCTCTTCGCTATAGAATATCCGTAATTAGAATTCAGATAGATTTTATCATTCGCTTTCCTTACACCGTCTTCACCCGTTTTATTTAATCCATAAGCCAATTCGAGACGATTGTTCCAAAGATGTTTTCCTTTTTTATAGTTAGCCTGATAAGCACCTTGCAAATCAAAGGCAACAGAGTTGTCGCCACCGGCAGCCCAGTTTGTTAAACTTACCTGGGTCAATTTCAACCCGGCATATCCTTCCCTTGTCCAGGGAGAAGCTTCTTTTGTAGGCTCTGTTTGAGCCGACAGCGTTCCTACGCCCATAAATAAAAAGGCGACAGACATTAATTGCATTCTATTCATTCTGTTTAGGTTTTATTTATTTCTGAAAAAAACACAACCTAACAAGAACTGAAGAGATGGCGATATTACCATATCTATAAACCAGTCCCTATTAGGTCAAAATCTTTAATACCTGTGCCTTTAAAAGGCACAGGCTCTCTCTCTTTAATAATTTATTCTTTCACAGCAGCCAGTGCTTTATCATAATCAGGTTCTTGCGTAACTTCCGGTACTAACTCTGTATAAGCAATCTTACCATCTTTACCAATCACCACCACCGAACGCGCCAACAAGCCGGCAAGCGGACCATCTGCCATACGTACACCATAACTCTCATCAAAATCCGAATAGCGGAAATCCGACAATGGAATTACATTCTCAATACCTTCAGTAGTACAGAAGCGCGCATGAGCAAAAGGAAGATCTTTGGAGATAGCCAATACGATTGTATCTTTCAAACCAGCTGCCATTTTATTAAATTTACGTACAGAGGTTGCACAAACACTTGTATCCAGACTTGGGAAAATATTAAGAATCACATTTTTCCCTTTGAGATCTTTCAGAGAAAAAGAAGATAAATCTGTTTTTACAAGTTCGAAATCAGGAGCTACTTTTCCAACCTGTATAAATTCACCGATCAGCTTTACCGGTTGTCCTTTGAAATTTGTTGTTGCCATAAGATATATTATTATTAGTTATTTAGTATTTTAAAAAAGAGTCTTAAGTTTCGCTCTTTTGTGTATAGAACAATTAAACTTTGCAATAGGTTCACAAAGAAATAACAGAATAACACATCAGGCCCTATAAGTAGTACTTCAAATTTAATTCATACTATGACAGTCTTTTATTAAAACGCAAATGATCGCAGATTATCGCAAACGAGATAGCTTGCTGTACTTGAGAGACGATATTCTTTGCGTAAATTTGTGATAATGGATACCTTACTTATCAACTGATTTGTATATCAAGTTGCCATTCCAAACCTTTTTTCTCTCTATTTGTTACTCCCCTAACAAACTTATAGTATCAATTAATAAAATCACATTCGTATGAAAACAGTATTCGATGAGATTCAACATTCAGTGAAAAATTGGTGGATGTCTCTTATTTTAGGTATTTTGTATATCGGCGTAGCGTTATGCCTTATGTTTGCTCCGTTAAGCAGTTATGTAGCTCTAAGCATCATCTTCAGCATCTCCATGTTAGTCAGTGGTATTCTGGAAATTCTTTTTGCTATAAGTAATAAACACGTATCAAGTTGGGGTTGGTATCTCGCCGGAGGCATTATTGATCTCATCATCGGTATCTATCTTGTAGCTTACCCAATGGTAAGCATGGAAGTTATACCTTTCCTTATCGCTTTCTGGCTTATGTTCCGAGGTTTTTCTGCCACAGGCTACTCCATGGATCTGAAACGTTATGGAACCCGTGATTGGGGCTGGTATATGGCATTCGGGATTTTAGCTATTTTATGCTCTTTACTCATTCTGTGGCAACCGGCAGTAGGTGCATTATACGCTGTATATATGATTTCGTTCACCTTCCTCATCATCGGTCTTTTCAGATTCATGCTTGCATTTGAACTTAAGAATCTCCATAAAAGAGTAAACAATTAAACCCCTATAAAACAAACTGTTAAATTCAAAATTTGTGAATTGAGATTTATCAAGAGATGTCAAGCACATCCAAATTCTCAATTCACATTTTTTAAGTTCGTCAAGCGTTTGCCGTCATTCCTTCCGCTTTCAGAAACCGAAACATGGTCGTTCTGGACACACCAAACTCACGCGCTAATTTCGCGTGTTTGGCTCCACCCCGCGCTTGTTTTAAAATATATTTTCTGTTATCATGCAATAATTGCAATTTAGGATTATCTCCTTTTCTCCTCCCTAATGCAACTCCTTCCTGCTTACGCCTTGCCAAAGCCTCTTTTGTACGCATGGAAATAAGATTACGCTCTATTTCTGCCATCAAACCAAATGCAAACCCTAATACTTTACTGTTTATATCATTCTGAAAGACATACCCCTCTTTAGTGCTATACAACACTACCTGCTTCTTAATGCATGAATTTAAAATAGTCATAATCTCCAATAGTGTCCTGCTTAATCTTGAAATCTCTGTAACAATCAGCGTATCTCCCGGCTTCATCTGTCGCAACAACGGCGCCAGTTTTCGCTCTTTCGTACTTACACTTCCACTCACCGTCTCGGTGTACCATTTATCAATAGCCAACCCATTCTTCTCTGCGAATCTTAAAATCTCTTCTTTCTGATTGGCTAAAAACTGTTTTTCTGTACTTACTCTCAAATAAGCTATTACCATAATTTTCTCGATTAAAATGATTAATACACCGCGAAAAAACAGTAAATATTATAATATATCATCCTCGTTAGAGATTCTTTTATTTCTCTATTTTCCAGGTATTCAAAATAAAATCATAGCAAAAAATATGCAAATCGCTCTTTTTTTTACCATATCTTTATCCTATCTTTACCAACTCATTATCTAAACAACCAAAATCATTTCGATCTTATTCTTTGTTTATTGAACAAACCTAAAAGGAAGCATAGAAATGGAAATACAAATCTTCACAAAATCATTGATTGAAAAAGCAAAACTGTCTGGAAGGTATAGTACCGCAGATAGTTATCTAAGTACGCTGCACAGTTTACAATTGTTTACAGGTACTCCATCTACCCGTTTTGACGAGATTACTCCTCAACTTATTAAAGGGTTTGAGCAGCATCTCTTTCTGAAGGGGTTGTATGAAAACACGATCTCTTTGTACATGCGCATGTTGCGCTCTATCTTTAATCAGGCAGTGGCTGCCGGAGTAGCTACAATAAACACCAAAGACATCTTTGAGAATGTTTTTGTAGGTTGCGATACGACCGCCAAACGGGCTATCAAACCGATTATAATCAACCAATTACGGGAAGCAGATTTTAGTCGATACCCGCAGCTGGAATTTAGTCGTGACCTGTTTCTGCTAAGTTTCTACTTACAGGGAATCCCATTCGTAGACTTGGCATATCTGCGTAAAAGTAATGTCAATGGAAACATACTGGTTTACCGCCGCCATAAAACCCGGCAACAGCTGTATATTACCGTTGAAAATTGTGCGCACAAGATCATTAAACGCTATGCACGTGAATGCAAAAGCTCTGCTTACTTGCTACCGATACTAAATGCTGTAGGAGAACAAGGATACAAGCAATACAAAAGCGCATTGCGGCTGTATAACAAGCATTTACATCAGATATCGGAAATGATACAGATAACGCCACACCTTACTTCATACGTAGCAAGGCACACCTGGGCAAGTACAGCAAGGGAAAAAGGAATTCCTGTCTCAATCATCAGTACAGGAATGGGACATTCATCGGAAAAAGTAACATATGTATATCTGGAATCGCTGGATAACAAAACGATGAGTGAAGCAAACAAAAAAATTATCTCAGCAGTGACTTCTAAGAAAAAAATGATACTCAAAAAGAGTTCCCTTACTTATTAGGTAAGAGAACGACTATTATTTTTTCTTGTCGCTGCAAAATTAGGGATAAAATTTCTATCTAACACAATAAAGCTTGATCTTTTTTTCAAAAAAAACCAATTTAACATAATAAATACACCAGTTTAAACCTATTGTTCAATAAACGAAGATTTGATATGAAAATTCTGTTTGATGTAATTACAAATGTTACATCAAACAGAATTCAATAAAACAGACAGTTTTTCCTTTCTAAACCGCCTTTTTCGTTAGACTATATTAACACTAAAACGACTTTCTTTGAACTTTTTGATATTTGAGATTCCCTTACCTAATAAGTAATGGAACAAATATTAAACAGACAATGAATATTTTAATTAATCCTATATTTAGTGTAATCGTATGCTGTATTGCAGCACTTGTTGTAGCCATCTTTATAGAATTTATCACGCTACCACGCGTTCTTCTCATCTCCAGGAGAAAACGTCTATATGATATGCCTGACAAGCGTAAATCCCACGTCAACCCTATCCCTAGATTGGCCGGTATCACTTTCTGTCCTGTTATTCTTCTTAGCTTTCTGCCCATAGCAGGGCTACAGGCTATATGGTTGGGAACATCTAGTATCAGTCATTCTTCCGAGTCCTTCATTCACCTTTCTTTTATGATATGCGGCATTCTTCCTTTGGTATTGATGGGAGTCAAAGACGACTTGATTGGCGCACGCTATTCACATAAATTCATTATTCAGACCTTATCTGCCCTTTTACTGATAGCATCCGGAACTTACATCAATAACCTATATGGGCTTTTTGGCATATACGAATTATCACCCTATATCGGAATACCCTTCACAGCTCTGCTGATTGTATATATCATTAATTCTATTAATCTTATTGACGGAGTAGACGGACTTGCAGCGAGTCTCAGTATCTCAGCTACAGCCATTCTCGGCATCGGTTTCATTATTGCAGGCAATTACACAATGCCTATTCTTACTTTCTCTGTAGTCGGTACACTCATTCCATTTTTATATTATAATATCATAGCCCGAAGAAAACTATTCATGGGCGATACAGGATCGCTCACCCTGGGTTACATACTTGCCTTTCTTGCAGTGTATTATAGCATGAGGAATTCTTCCGAAGCAATTTCAACAGGCATACCATCTATTATTATAGCATGGTCGGTCTTGTTTATTCCACTGTTTGATACAGCTCGGGTTATGTATACGCGAGCCAGCCAGGGAAAATCACTTTTCCATCCGGATCGCAATCATATCCATCACAAATTGCTCGACCTGGGATTTAGTCACCGCAAAATCACTTTGACCCTCACCATAACTACGCTCTTCATTACAGCGTGCAATATCCTTTTACATGAGTTACTCAATATCAATCTGATATTGGCCATTGATCTTATAGCGGGTATTTTATGTAACGTATACCTCAACAAACGGAAAAAAAGAAGAGCTCAAAGCTTAAATAAGAAACTATTAAAACAAACCGAATCAATCCCAATGGGAGACTTCATAATCACCAATAACTACCAGTTTGACTCTATCCCCGACCAGCAAATGGTGATACATGCCATAGACTCACATATCTGGCTCATGGCCAATGAGGATAAAGAACTCAAGCAAGCACTCCTCCAAAGTGATATATTAGTTCCAAACGGAGCAGGCATAACGCTTGCTGCCCGTTGGCTCACAGGAAAGCAGATTCACAATGTATCGCGTGATGACCTACATCTGTCTATACTTCAACACCTTGATAAAGTAGCAGGATCAGTATTCTATCTTGGAGCTTCTGACCGGACTCTTACTCTTATTACCGAACGTATTCTCACAGAATATCCAAATATCCGAGTAAAAACATATAGCCCTCCTTATCGTGACAGTTTCTCTAAAGAAGAAACAAATAAAATGATAACAGCTATAAACGAATTTAAACCTGATGTACTATTTATCGGGATGTCAGTATCCAAACAAGAAAAATGGATTGCCACTAACCGGCATCTCCTTCACACCCATCTTATATCCGGAATAGGAGCTGTATTTGGTTTTTATGGTGGCACAACTTCTTATCCGCCTCAATGGAGAAAACAGCAGTCTCTATCTGCCATTAAAATCTTAATCACCGCTTTGCAAATAAAGAATAGAAAGAAATCGATAAAAACGTCCACCGAATACGAGACTAATTAAAAAACATCGGCAAAGAATAATGTAAATAATACAGAAACACATATTATTAAATAATTAGTTACACATAATTCATATACTGGCATTCTTGAAAAAGTTAATAAATTAACATATTCAAGAAATACAGACACTATTCATCTTATATAAATGTAATTATATAAGATGAATAAAAATATAATCTTCGTACATGCTTATCCATATCCTACTACACGAAAGAAAGAAATACGGCTTGCCCCCAACAATCCATTAATAAAACTGAAATGGAAAACAAAAGCCATTGAAAAAAAATCAAAATTCAAGAAAACATAGAAGAGATAAAAGAAATTCATCCATTTTATAATTGCGCATAGTCCCTCATGCAACAAACAACCACACAATCAACATATTACATTAAAATGAGTCCTATAAAGGTTTCATATATAAACAACCAAAGCAATACTACAAAATAT
>NZ_CAXSVC010000055.1:0-21821 GCF_964240755.1 Bacteroides sp. HPS0048
AGGTCAAAATTTAATTTGACGAAGGAAAATTCATTACCAAGCGGTAATAGCAAGTTGTGTTTTGAGGCACCCGAAATGAATTCGGGCACTCAAAACAACTTGCCGCTCGCCTGCCGGCTCGGGGTGGGATTCACTCCAAAGTCGTGAATCCATGACGGAAGATCAGAAACAAAAAACATCAATGCGTATGGAAGAAAACAAGAACAGAAAAACAAGAAAAGGTGTAGGGCGGAAACCGAAAACCGACCCTGCCGTGTACCGTTATGTGGTGCGGCTAAACTCGGAAGAGAACGTAAAGTTCGATATCCAGTTTCAAAAATCGGGACTGAGGGAACGCTCCAAATTCATCAAGGCAATGATTTTCGGAAAGGAAATCAAGGTGGTCAGAATCGACAAGGCGACGATGGACTACTATGTCCGCCTTACCAATTTCTACCACCAGTTCCAGGCCATCGGCAACAACTACAACCAGACGGTCAAGGCAATCAAGAACAATTTCGGGGAGAAACGGGCATACGCCCTGCTCCGCAATCTGGAAAAGACGACCATAGATCTGGTGGTGCTGAGCAAGCGGATCATCATGCTGACCCATGAGTTTGAGGAAACCTACCTTATCAAAAAGCAGAGGGAGGAGGAATGACATGGTGGCGAAAATCAACAGGGGCGCCTCGCTCTATGGGGCTGTCATCTACAACCAGCAGAAAGTGGACGACTCCACGGCACGCATCATTTCGGGCAACCGCATGATTGCCGATGTCACGGGTAATCCGGAGCAGGTCATGAGGAACACGCTTTGGGCATTCGAGAACTACCTGCTCGCCAACAAGAATACGGAAAAGCCCATACTGCATATATCCCTTAATCCTTCTGTGGACGACAAACTGACCGATAGCCAGTTTGCGGATTTGGCAAGGGAGTATATGCAACGCATGGGCTACGGCGACCAGCCTTACATCGTGTATATCCACGAGGACATAGACCGCAGGCATATCCATATCGTTTCCACCTGCGTGAACGAGAAAGGGGAAAAGATAGATGACGCCTACGAGTGGAATCGCTCGATGAAAGCCTGCCGGGAACTGGAACGCAAGTTCGGACTGAAGCAGGTGGAGGACAAACGCAGGGAAATGTTGGAACCATATCTGAAAAAAGCAGACTATCAGAATGGCGATGTAAAGCAACAAGTTTCCAACATCCTCAAGAGCGTGTTCTCCACTTACCGCTTTCAGTCATTCGGGGAGTACAGCGCGTTGCTGTCCTGCTTCAACATCGAGGCGAAGCAGGTCAGGGGCGAATTTGAAGGGACGCCTTACAACGGCATTGTCTATACCATGACAGACGATACAGGCAAGCCGGTATGTACGCCCATCAAGTCCTCCCTTATCGGAAAACGCTTCGGCTATGAAGGACTGGAAAAGCGTATCGGATTCAATGCCCGTGAATACAAGGACAAGAAATGGCAGCCCAAGATACGGAACGGTGTCGCACTCGCCATGCACGGCTGCCGGGGCAACCGGGAGGACTTCATCCGCCTGCTCAACAGGCAGGGAATAGACGTGGTATTCCGTGAAAATAATGAAGGCCGCATTTACGGTGCTACTTTCATCGACCACAAGAACAGGGAGGTGTATAACGGCTCGCGGCTCGGAAAGGAGTTCTCGGCAAATGCCTTTGAACGATTGTTCAATGGGCCGAACAATATTCCTGACTTGGATGCTCCCACACCGGAAATCAGCAGGCAAAGCAGTTTCTCTGCCGACATGGAAAACGCCATCGGGCAGGCTTTCGGAATCTTCGATTTTGAAGCCAATGGTCCCGACCCGCAGGAAGAGGCTCTCGCACGCAGGCTGCAACGCAAGAAGAAAAAGAAACGCCGCTCACGGGGTATCTCCTGAAAACAGTATTCATTCACCATTAAAATTATTCAATATGCAACAAGAAGATGATTTGAGAGG
This sequence comes from Bacteroides sp. HPS0048, assembly GCF_964240755.1. Lineage (NCBI taxonomy): Bacteria > Pseudomonadati > Bacteroidota > Bacteroidia > Bacteroidales > Bacteroidaceae > Bacteroides > Bacteroides sp. HPS0048. The sequence continues at coordinate 1,956 of NZ_CAXSVC010000055.1, forward strand.
ATTGGCAAAGGTCATGGAGTTCATGCGTGCCATATCCATCGTGTTTGTCGTCATCCACGTTTATTGGTTCTGTTACCGGGCATTCGTGGATGCGGGTATCAACATCGGAGTGGTCGATAAGATACTCCTGAATTTCCAGAGGACGGCGGGGCTTTTCAGCAACCTGCTGGTGACAAAAGTATTCGCCGTCATATTCCTTGCCCTGTCATGTTTGGGCACGAAGGGCGTGAAGAACCAGAAGATGACCTGGCGGAAGATATATACCGCCTTCCTTTCGGGGCTTGTATTGTTCTTCATGAACTGGTGGATGCTTGATTTGCCGTTCAATCCTACGGTCAATGCCGCCATTTACACGGTAACGCTGACCGCCGGGTACATCCTTCTTTTGATGTCGGGCGTATGGATAAGCCGTATGCTGAAACACAACCTTATGGAGGACGTGTTCAACACCGCCAACGAGAGTTTCATGCAGGAAACCCGCTTTATGGAAAACGAGTATTCCGTCAACCTGCCGACCAAGTTCGTGTATCAGGGCAAGGAATGGGACGGATGGATCAACGTTGTAAACGTTTTTCGTGCGTCCATCGTGCTTGGAACACCGGGCAGCGGGAAATCCTACGCGGTGGTAAACAACTACATCAAACAGCAAATCGAGAAATCCTTTGCCATGTACATTTATGATTACAAGTTTCCGGATTTATCCGAAATAGCTTATAATCACCTGCTTAAACACAAGGAACATTACAAGGTTAAACCGGAGTTCTATGTCATAAACTTCGATGACCCCCGACGCTCGCACAGGTGCAATCCCATCAATCCCAAATTCATGGTGGATATTTCCGATGCCTACGAATCCGCCTACACGATAATGCTCAATTTGAACAAGACCTGGATACAGAAACAGGGTGATTTCTTCGTGGAGTCACCGATTATCCTGCTCGCGGCGATTATCTGGTACTTGCGGATTTACAAAGACGGCAAGTATTGCACCTTCCCCCACGCGATAGAATTTCTTAACAAGCCGTATGCCGATATCTTCACGATTCTTACCTCTTATCCCTCGCTGGAAAACTACCTTTCCCCATTCATGGATGCCTGGCAATCTGGAGCGCAAGATCAGCTCCAGGGCCAGATAGCGTCCGCAAAAATTCCGCTTTCGAGGATGATTTCACCCCAGTTGTATTGGGTGATGACGGGCGATGATTTTACACTTGATCTGAACAATCCGGAACAGCCCAAAATCCTCTGTGTGGGAAACAATCCTGACAGGCAGAACATCTATTCGGCGGCCTTGGGACTGTACAATTCCCGTATCGTGAAGTTGGTGAACAAGAAGGGACAGCTGAAGAGTTCCATTATTATAGACGAGCTACCGACCATCTATTTCCGCGGCATCGACAACCTGATAGCCACCGCCCGAAGCAACAAGGTGGCGGTATGTCTCGGCTTCCAGGACTTCTCGCAGCTGACCCGTGACTACGGTGAAAAAGAGGCGAAAGTGATCCAAAATACAGTCGGCAATATTTTCTCCGGACAGGTGGTAGGCGAAACGGCAAAGAACCTTTCGGAGCGTTTCGGCAAAATCCTTCAGCAAAGGCAGTCCATATCCATCAACCGGCAGGACACATCCACCTCCATCAACACGCAATTGGATTCCCTGATACCCGCTTCCAAGATTGCCAACCTCTCGCAGGGTACATTCGTGGGCAGCGTGGCGGACAACTTCGGTGAGGAAATCGAGCAGAAGATTTTCCATGCCCGTATCATCGTCGATAACGAGAAGGTGGCGGCGGAGACCAGAGCCTACAAAAAAATCCCTGTCATCAACGAGTTCAAGGATGCAGACGGTAACGACATCATGCAGCAGCAGATAGACCGCAACTACTCCCGTATCAAGGCGGACGTACTGCAAATAATTGAAGATGAGATGGAAAGAATTGCCAATGACCCGGATTTGAAACACCTGATTCCACAGGAGGACGGAAAAAAAGAGGAATAGGACACCGCTGTTTTATTTCAGCCTGCAAAGTTCGTCCCGTGCCTTATGGATTGTGCAAGGCCGGGCCCTTCGGGTTTCGCGGAAAAATCATCCTCGCTGCGCTTGCGGTATTTTTCCCGAAAGCCTTGCGCAATCCGGCACGGAACGGCGGGGCAGGCAAGAAATAAAATCTCGGCTCTACAAAGCCGGGGATGTCTAACTCAAAAAACAAAAGGTATGAGCAGAAGCAACTTTACACCGATGGGACGGTTCAAAGAGATAATCGACCGATACGGACTGAAACTGATGGAGGTGGGAACCAACCACCTGAGAATATTCGCTGACAACAGGAAGCTGTTCGACTACTATCCGCTACGGATGAAACTGTTCGATTACCGACAGTGGAAACAGCTGACCTACCCGTCACTCATTGAGGGGGCGGACAAGTGGGAAACGGAGCTTGACGAAATTATAAAAAGACTTATGGTTTCACCCCAATAATCAGCAGGACTATGAATAACAATAACAGCAAGACGATCGTTTGGGACAACATTCCCGAATGGGCGATTTTTTCATTGGAGTACGGCATCGACGAGGAACTGTTCCTGCCCGATGAAGACAAGGAGATGATAACCAAGTTCATCGTTGAAAACTTTCCGAACGGTTACACCATGTCGGTGGATTGGGAGTCATACAACGAATTCGACACCAATCCGGCATTCGGAAAGGCGTGCAAGACTTATAAGGTAACTTTCTGTATCCTATAAAAACATTGACATGAAGAAGATAACATTAAGCGAATACAATTCCATATCTGAAGCCTATCGCGGGGTATGGACTACCGAGCGTTGGGATATACCCGACTGGGCGGAAATGCGTAAAAAACACATCGGCAAACGCACCATGATGGTATATGATAATGGTACTTGCCTGCTGGTCGAAGGGCTGGGTTTTGAAATCGTGGATGACAGTTCATGGAAAAAGCCGGATGAGGTCAGAAAGGAAATCGGAAGCCATTATCTTAAATTCTATACAGAAAAAGGATGTGAACCTCATTACGCGGATTGCGTGATACGGTGGAACGATACGTTGGAAACGGAAGAGGCAAGAATTGCTTTGGCTATGGATGCCGATACGGAAAAGGACGATGAAATATTCTTCTACTGCGACAGCCTGAATGATATGAAATCCATGGCGGACAAAGGCAGGGAAGATTTCACCATAGCAGAGTGTATCGGTTTCGGAACATACGAAGAACTATTATAAATCCAATTAAATCATGTTATGAAAATCAGATGTCAGGAACACTACGATAAGGTAGTGGAGTACGCCAAAAGTATCGGCGACACAACATTTCAGAATTGCATTGAACGCCTCAAACAATGGGAGAAGAACTCAAACGGCAGGTATGAAATTGAACTCTACCGGGATTTCGCCCCACATTCATTCGGTTTTGCGGAAGTGGCCGCTAACGGAAGCAGCGGTATTGTCGGAGGATTGCTTTACCATGGAAAACCGGACCAGTCTTATGCGGTTACACTGACTCCCATACACGGCTGGAGTATACATACTTGAACTTGTATATCTCTAAAAGGAATCCTGGATTATAAAAATGATGCGTAGGTCATCTTGTATAGAGACCTACGCACCATTTTTAGCACACCATTTTGCCCATATTGTAATTATTTACAATAGCCCCATTTCTGTATCTTTAAGGAAGTCAATCACATTCATGATTGATATGCCATCAGTATTCACATAAGAAGGGGTTAAGCCTCCAACTATGACTATTTTAGGGAATCCATCATTGATATGACGAAGTGAATTTGTTTCCTGATCAATTTTCTCAGGAGTAGGCATATCAAGTGCTGATTGTATATACATACGTTTGTTCCCACTGTTACAAATAAAATCCACTTCCAATAGTTTTCGTATTTTCTTTCCTTCGGCATTTGTTGTTCTCACCTCCACTTGCCCGACATCAACAGAATACCCTCTGATACGCAGTTCATTATATATAATATTTTCCATAAGGTGGCCACCGTCAATCTGACGATAATTCAGACGGGCATTGCGCAATCCTACATCTTCAAAATAGTATTTTGAAGGTGTATTGATGTAATGCTTACCTTTAATGTCATACCGAATGGCTTTTTCCACCATAAACGCATCTTGTAACATCCCGAGATAACTCTGTATGGTTGTATCTGAGATACTATGACCTTTCACAGATTTGAATGTATTTTCAAGGTTTGTCGGATTTGTCAGGCAACCGATATTAGAAGCTATAATGTCTATAAGTTCGTTCAAATCATCATCATTCCTAATATTATACCGTTCTTTTATATCGCGTATATAAGTACCCTGAAACAATGATTTAAGATAGTTTTCTTTCTTCTTTTTGTCAGAAAAAGACACAATCTGCGGCATTCCTCCATAAATCATATAGTCTTGCAGAGCGTTAAGTTCGCTTGCGTACTGTCCTGTCTTGAGAAATTCCGAAAAACTTAAAGGATGTACTCTGATTTCATATCCTCGACCACGAAATTCGGTTTTTACATCACTGGATAGCATTCGACTATTACTACCGGTCACATATACATCTGCATTTTTAATTTTCAGATAGCTATTGAGTACATCTTCAAATTCTGGAACAAGTTGAATCTCATCCAATAGTATGTAGTACATATCGTTATCTACAATATGCCCGTCAATATAATCCAATAATGTGTCCGGATTCCTGAGATCTTTACTACGTCGGTTTTCCAAATCTACTTGAATAACATGATCTTCATTCACGCCATTATCAAGTAATGATTGTTTGAATAACTCAAATAGAAGGTAAGATTTTCCACAACGTCGTACACCGGTAATAATCTTAATCATTCCGTTGTGCATCACACTTTGCAGCTCTTGTAAGTATTTGTCTCTTGGTATTTTCATGTTGCAAAAGTAGTAAAAATTATCTGTAGTGCGATTATTCTATTGGAAAAAAATGGGAAAAGTACCAAATTTCTCCAATAGCAATAGCCGGGCTTATTAATGTCGCTTCCCTTACCAAGTCCCATCAAGAAGGTAACTCGGAAGGCGAATACCTGCACGTTCAAGCCTTCGGTTTTCGGGACATAAAATTCCCTGCGGTAATTTTCCGCCCGAAAAAACGCTCCGGTATTGCCGTCCGAGTTGCGGAAAGGTTTGGGACTTGGCAAGCGAAGCGACCTACGACGCATAATACAAGGTCAATGAAAAAATCTGCCGGGGGATATTTTGCCGCGTTATGATATCCCAATGGGTCACGCCACCCGGAGTTTTCCAAACAAAATCTTCTTCCTGTCCCATCAGGGGATACCTCAAACGGGGACAAGGGCTGCGCTCGCTCCCAACTCTGCATATTACAGTTTTTCCTTTGCCGTTTGCGTGCCGTCCTTGCGGTTTGCCTCCGTTTTCCGTGTCGTCCCTGCCGTTTTTCCTCGATTGGTTGCGGCTGTCCGTACGCTTCCCCCTTTTTTCCGCTTTCGGGCTTTGGTGCGTTGTTCCGGCTTCTCCCTCCGTTTTTCCCATTTTCCGGCCCACACTCTTTCCTCTCGCGGTGAAACATGATGACACTTGATGAAATGGATAGCCTAACGCATTGAAACATAGTCATTTATCAAAATTATGCCTATATATTTGCGGTGACAACAACAATTATCAACGCTAAAAACTCAAAGTTATGGCAAAGAAAAACGTGAGGGACGAACCCCTCAAACCGCAAGTCACCGAGAACGAGCAGATGAGTGACATCGTCCTTATCCTCGACAAGATGGAGCTGCTCCTCCAGGCGGTCAGCAAGCTCGACAAGGACGGCAGGTACGAAACAGTGCCGGCAGACAAGGAGCACCGCAACTCCTTCCTCAAAATCGACCGTTACGCGAACATGTTCGAGAATTTCCTGAAGAACTTCTGGAGCCAGCTCAAGGACCCGACACGCTTCGGCATCCTTTCCATCAAGGAAGACACGCTGGACGACCCGAAAGTGCGGCAGGCCGTCGAAGACCTCGCCGCCGGAAAAAAGACAGACGCGGTGGAGGAATTCCTCAAACAGTACGAGATTGTCCCCCGCGACAAGGAAAACCAAAGTATCAACCATCAAAATCAAGAAGAAATGGCAAAGAAAAACGAAACACAGCAGCAGGCCGCCCAAGGTGACGGCACGCAGCAGCAGCCCCAGTACCGCTACAACGAGTCCATGATCAACTGGGAGCAGCTGAAGAACTTCGGGCTCTCCCGTGAAGAACTCCAGGAACGGGGGCTGCTCGACCAGATGCTCAGGGGCTACAAGACCAACCAGGTCGTGCCCATCAGCATGAACTTCGGCTCCGCCGTGCTACGCACCGACGCGAGGCTCTCGTTCCAGCAGTCCCGCTCCGGAGACATCGTGCTGGGCATCCACGGTATCCGGCAGAAACCCGACCTCGACCGTCCCTACTTCGGGCACATCTTCTCGGACGAGGACAAGAAAAATTTGCTTGAGACGGGCAACATGGGGCGTGTCGTGGAACTGAAGAACCGCAACGGCGAGTATGTCCCCTCTTTCGTCAGCATCGACAAGCTGACCAACGAGGTGGTGGCGATGAAAGCCGAGAATGTCTTCATACCGCGTGAAATCAGCGGAGTTGAACTGACCGAGCAGGAGCAGAACGACCTGCGGGAAGGCAAGAAGATATTCGTCGAAGGAATGACAGCCAGATCGGGCAACCCGTTCGACGCCCACCTCCAGGTCAACGCCGAGCGCAGGGGCGTGGAATTCATCTTCGAGAACGACAAGCTCTTCAACCGGCAGTCTTTGGGAGGCGTCGAACTGACCAAGAAGCAGATTGACGACCTGAACGAGGGCAAGGCCATCTTCGTGGAGGGCATGAAGCGCAAGGACGGGGAACTGTTCTCCTCCTACGTGAAACTCGACGAGGCGACAGGCCGCCCGTCCTACACCCGCTACAATCCCGACTCCCCGGAAGGCGCACGGGAAATCTACATCCCGAATGAAATCAATGGCGTGAAAATCACTCCCGAGGAACAGAAAGAGTTGCGCGAAGGGAAGCCCATCTTCCTCAACGACATGGTGAACCGCAAGGGAGAGGAATTCTCCTCGTTCATCAAGGCAGACCTCGAAACGGGCAGGCTGAGCTACTCGCGCACCCGGGACGGCTTCGACCAGCGCGAGGAGTTCAAGATACCGGCCAAGGTATGGGACGTAGAGCTTACCCGCAAGCAGCGTGCCGACCTCCAGAGCGGCAAGGCGGTGCTGGTCGAGGGCATCAAGGGGTATGACGGAAAGACCATCTCGCAGTACGTCAAGGCGAACTTCAACCAGGGCAGACTGGACTTCTACAACGAGAATCCCGACCGCAGACGCGACGCCTCGCAGCGCAACGTGGTGTCCGCCACACAAAGACAGGGAGAGGAAAACCGCCAATCCAGGGGGGCGAGCATAGCCTGACGGTCAAAGCAAAACGAATGTTGAACCCAAAAGAATCAGAACATGGAAATGAACAAGGAAAACAACACGCCTTTCAAGGCGGAAGACGTGAACTGGGACGAGCTGGCAGCCATCGGCATCCTGAAGGATGAACTGGAAATGGCCGGGGAACTCGATACGCTGCTCAGCGGTGAGAAGACAAACGTGGTATCGCTCAGCCTGGTGCTGCTCGGCGTGGACGTGGTGATGGACGCCACACTCCAGTTGGTACGCAAGGACGGCGACCCGCTGCTCGAAATCCTCGGTATCAAGCCCGTGGAACAGTAACCCCGCCTTCTTATAATATGTAAACCGAATGTATAACCGCCGTTTCCCGTCTTCGCGTACCGGCAAGCGGGAAACGGCTTAAATTTTATCCGAATCATGATAGCAATCATAGCAGAGAAACCGAGTGTCGGTCAGGACATAGCCCGCGTAGTCGGGGCTACAGAAAAAATGGACGGCTACATAACAGGAAACGGCTACATGGTGACATGGGCGCTGGGACATTTAGTGTCGCTGGCATTGCCGGGAACATACGGCTACACGAGGACCACCGCCGAAGACCTCCCGATGATTCCCGAACCGTTCCGCCTTGTGCCACGGCAGATACGCACGGACAGGGGGATGGTGACGGACATCGCCGCCGGCAAACAGCTCAAAATCATTGATGAAGTATTCTCCAAATGCGACAGCATCATCGTGGCAACGGACGCGGGCCGCGAGGGGGAACTTATCTTCCGGTGGATATATTCTTATCTGGGCTATACCAAGCCCTTCAGACGGCTGTGGATCTCCTCGCTTACCGACGAGGCCATCCGCGAGGGCATGGCGAACCTCAGGGAGGGAAGCGGATACGACAGCCTCTATGCCGCCGCCGACAGCCGTGCGAAGGCCGACTGGCTGGTGGGCATGAACGCGAGCCGCGCCCTGGCGACAGCCTCCGGATCGGCGAACAACTCCATAGGCCGTGTGCAGACTCCCACGCTCGCCATGATATGCGCACGCTTCAAGGAAAACCGGAACTTCGTCTCCACTCCATACTGGCAGCTGCATATCGCGCTGAAAAAAGACGACGTGCACCGGCAGTTCTTCCACCCGGAGGACTTCAGGGACAAGAATGGGGCGGAGGCCGCGTACAGGCGCATTACTTCCGACTCTGTGGTGACCATAAATAAGGTAGAACGAAAGACGGTATTTCAGCAGGCTCCGCTTCTGTATGACCTTACCGCACTACAGAAGGACTGCAACATCCACCACGACCTTTCGGCGGACAAGACCCTTTCCATCGCCCAGTCCCTGTACGAAAAGAAACTGGTCTCCTACCCGAGAACGGGCAGCCGTTATATCCCGGAGGATGTCATGGCACATGTCCCGGCCTTGCTGGAAAAGGTCATCACCATGCCCTGGTTCAGGGAATACGGACGGACTTTCGACCTTTCCGGCCTGAACACCCGGAGCGTGGACGCCACGAAAGTGACCGACCACCATGCACTGATCGTCACGGGCGTCGTTCCCGAAGGGCTGTCCGAGGCGGAAGCGGTTGTTTATGAGATGATAGCCGGAAGGATGCTGGAAGCCTTCTCTCCACGCTGCGAGAAAGAGTCACTGAAGATGGAGTGCGTGTGCGAGGGTATGGATTTCCGCTCACAATCCGCCGTCATCGTCAATCCCGGCTGGCGTGCCGTGTTCTCCCGGAAGGAAGACCGTGAAAAGGACGAGCCGGAAGGTAACGGGGGAACGGCGGTGTTTGCCGAAGGCGAGGAAATCCCGGTCATGGGATACGGGCTGGCACAGAAAAAGACCCTGCCCAGACCCCTTTACACGGAAGCGACCTTGCTCACCGCCATGGAGAACTGCGGTAAGGAAATCGCTGACGGACAGGCACGGGAAGCGGTGAAGGAGCTGGGCATCGGCACGCCCGCTACCCGTGCCGCCATCATCACGACCCTTTTCAAGCGTGACTATATCGAGCGTTCCGGCAAGAGCATCCGCCCGACGGAAAAGGGGCTTTACCTCTACGAGTCGGTCAAGGGCATGATGGTGGCCGATGCCGAACTGACCGGTACATGGGAGAAGGCACTGGCACAGATAGAGGGGCACACCCTCGATCCGGAAAGCTTCATGCTCTCCATCCGGGAATACACCGGGAAAGTGACCGGTGAGATACTGCGTCTCAAATTCCCCGAACCGTCGTCACGCGCCTTTACCTGCCCCAAGTGCAAGACCGGCAATGTGATAGTGAAGGCAAAAGTCGCCAAGTGCGACCATGAGGGGTGCGGACTGCTGGTGTTCCGCCGTTTCCTGAACAAGGAGCTGACCGACCAGCATCTGGAACAGCTTTTCTCTTCCGGCTCCACCAGGCTGATCAAGGGGGTCAAGGGCAAGAAAGGGGCCTCTTTCGACGCCGCGGTAGCCTTTGACGCGGACTTCAACCTGAAACTCTCGTTCCCCAAGCCCAAGGGAGGGAAGGGGAAATAATGCACTGCCATTCCAATTCAAGGGCAAAGGTAGCGGAACCGCCCGTTTCCACCCGCAAGGTCGGGCCTTGCAGGTTTCGGGGAAAATCATCCTCACTCGCGTTCCGGTATTTTCCCCGAAAACCTTGCCGGTGGAGGCGGTCCGCTTTCCGGCCCCTGAAATTGGAAATGACATGTTTCACCCATTAACCATATACGGTCATGAAAACAAGGGAATGTATCGAAAAACTCAGGACAGCCAAATGGATAAGGATTATGGCATTGGCCATTGTCGCCTTCATCGTGTTCAGCTATCTCCACTCAAGAGGAATATCGCCCGTATGGGCGGCAGTCGCCATCGTGTGTTTCAAGGGATTCTTCAGGTTTTTATATAAAATAGCCTGCCTGCTGGTAGCGGCGGCTATACTTTTCTGCATTCTCAGCTATCTGGTTTTCTAAAGATACAGACATATGAAGCGGATATACCATACAGGTCCAAATATCACCTCGCGGAACAGGGCTGTCCTTTCGGGCGGCTCTTTTTGTTTCCCATGCCTTATGGAAATGAGAATGACGAGGACACGCATGGAAAAGACAGGGAAGCGCATACAGCCATTGACAGACCGTGAACTACAGGGCAAAGTTGGCAAACGCTTCTTTTCGGACGGCAAGGCCGGGCCCTTCGGGTTTCGCGGAAAAATCATCCTCGCTGCGCTCCGGTATTTTTCCCGAAAGCCTTGCCTTTCCGGAAGCGTTTACCGTAAAGCCCTTGTAGTTCAACGGGCTGCCAAAGCCCGGATATTCACAATTAAAATTATAAAGTCATGAACCAAGCAATCATCTCAAGACCGCCGATGGCACCGGTGCAGATGCCGATGCCCGCAACAAGAAGAAAAAGGACAGTGGAGCCGAATCCCGTAGTCAAGTTCCCGCCAAGAGGCACAGGACCGGTACACATCTCCACGCTGCTGAACCCCATCCTGGAAATATGCCACCATCCCGACAGGGACAGGCTGCTGGCGGAGTTCTTCAACCGATAAAAAATACGATTATTCACACTTTAAATTATTACAGTTATGTTTTTTACAGCAATCAACCAGATGATGACCGAGGGCGTGGACCTCACGATAGTCATCCGCAAAGCGAACGGACAAATGGCGGTATCCACACTGCCGAAGTCGAACGGGCTGAAGGACGAGGCCCAGAACCACATCGTGCCCCTGACGGTCAGCGGACTGCCGGAGGAACTGGACGCGGGATTCCTGCAAACCGTCGCCCGGCCGATACAGAAGGTGGCGGGACTGATCACCAACATGGCGCAGTTCGAGGCGCAGGCTGACAAGGCCGCTGCCGACAGCAAGGCGGCGAAGGAAGAAAAAGCCAAAGAGACGAAGGAGGAGAAGGAGAAACGCGAGAAGTACGAGAAGCATCTCAAGAAGGCGGAGGAACTGATTGCCGCCGGGAAGCACAGCGAGGCTGTCTCCGCACTCGGCCAGGCACGCCTCCATGCCAAGCCGCAAGACCTGAAGAAGATTGACAGCATGGTGGAGGAACAGAAGAAGGCGATGAACAAGGGCAGCCTGTTCGAGCTGATGGATGAACCGGCACCGCAACCGCAGCCACAGCCACAGCAGCAACCGCAACCTATGGCGGCAACGGCACAACAGCCACAGCCACGACCAATGGCAGTTCCCATGCAGCAACCGCCCTATCCGCCGCAGCCCCAGGCTCCGAGACCGATAGCAGGACAACCGCAGCGGCCTATGACGGCACAACCGCTGCAACAGCCTTCGATGTGGCCACCGCAACAACCGCCGCAAAGACCGCTTCCGCCACAGCCGCAATATGCCGGACAACAGCCTACGGCTCCGCAGCCTCCATACGGGGCACAGTCTGACACGCACTGGCAGGAACAGGCATTCTCTCCCGAAGACTACCCTGCGCAATATCCCGCGGACGGAGAAATCAATTACAATCCCAAGGATTACGAGGAATATCCCGATTTTCCCCAATCCATGTTAGAACCCAAGTATTCACCTTATCAGACAGTTTAAGATTATGGCACTCGAAATCACAGGAATGACACGCTCGTTCACGTTCAAGAAAGGCAGCGGAATGATTACGCTCGACGATCCCAACCCGTCGGACAGCCCCGAAATGGTCATGAGTTACTACTCCAACTTCTACCCGGAGCTGACCACGGCGACGGTACACGGACCGGTCATCAAGAATGACAAGGCGGTGTACGAGTTCAAGACCACCATCGGGACAAAAGGATAGGAAACCATGAAGAAGGACAATAAAAAGAAGAAATCATGTGTACCATTGGACGAACATCAGTCGGCACTGCTCGCAAGGCTCATCATCGGCCAGACAGAACGGAATGTACGACACGGTGTGAACAGGACAGAACGGATTACGGCTCCAAGCGGGGCCGTAATTCTTTTCTGAATACGGCACTTGCCCCGATAGCACAGAAAAGTATTGTCGTGGATTCATACGGCAGTAATGGCATCAACGTGATTACGCAGGAAAACTACGAGTTCCTGCGTGACTCGTTTTTCAACTATGCCCTTTTGTTGAAACAGGAAGCGGTGCATACTCCGGGCAAAAGTATCGGGGCAAGCATAGCCAATCTGTACGACGAGATGGACAAACTTGTCGGGGAAGGGATGAATGTGAATATCGAACAGGATAACGGCAGGCTCTATTTCAATCTGTGGAAGTGTCACAAATGGGGCGAACTGACCTTGTACTATTTCCCGATGAAATTCGTTGAATCTCTCAATTCTACGCTCAGGAGGATTTCCATTACATTCATTAACAAGCTGATGTGGGCAAACGGAATCTCTACCATTTTGGACGAAGAGGACACGGATTATATATTCATGTGGCTGAAAGAGGATGATTCGCAGGAGGAGGAAGAGGAAACTGTCAAAAGACTGGAACTGGTACGGTCATACGAGAAAGGGAAAATCGGCAGGCTGCTAAAGCATGTTGAAAAAAAGTCCTATTACAAGGATTTGCCGAAGGCACTTGAAAAATACACCCCGCAAAACGACTTCGAGCGTTCCATTGTCGGAGCGATGAAAAAGGGATTGCCCTTCCTTAACCCGGAACACGGTATCATGCAATACGGCTATGATGCCTTTTACGAGGAGGAACCGGATTTTCAGCCGATGCGTCTGGATCAGCAGATAAGGGTGGTCTATGACTGCGACGACATGGTGTCCGAATATCTGGTGGACTATTACAATAATAACAGCCAGGAGACATACGATATCATCCCGATTACCACCTGTGCCCTGTCACCGGAAACCGACCGCCTGTTTATCATGGATGACTATCCGGAACGGTTCTTCAAGTGGGCGGATGAATTTATTAACATTGTATATTGAAAGATTATGGTAGAAACGAATGAACTTACAAGAAAACTGAGGACGCTGCTTCATCCGAGGGCGGCGTTGATTGTCTATGCGGAAGAGAATGACAACCACAGCACGGATGACGACGGTTATTTTATCGAAGTCAGGGACATAGACGAAAATGGGACAATGGGCGAAGGCCGTCCGGTGACGGTGGAGTTCATGAACGAACTGGTACGGGGCTATTCCGAAAGCCACAGTGTGACACCATACGGCAGGATACCGTCCAACCTGCTGTGGTTTGACCCGCGCAAGGGCAGTGAGAAATACATCTGGTACAACCCGCCCCAAAAGCGCATGATGTTCTTCCATGACATCCTGAAGATTGAAAGCGCGGAATACAACCTGCCGGGCGTGATCTATGAGGCCGGAGAAAACCGTCTGAATGTCTATGCCTATACAGATGTTGAACTGACAGACAATTCGGACCTTTTTGCGGCTCCGTTCTTCAATGTGACGGGAGCGAGCGTCTGTCTGGGCTCCGCAAAAATTGAGAAGCCGAAAGACCTGACCTACACGAACCTGCTGGAGTATTGGGAAAAGAGGTTCTGGCTGACGGAGTTCTCCCATCTGGGTGGAGGTGGGAACCCCACGAAATCCAATCTGGTACTGGTAACGAAAGCGGCAAAGGACAAGCCTTTTGACCTTGACGAACTGCAACCTTTAAAAAAACTGAAACTAAAAGACATATTGCGATGAAAAGAGTACATTATACAGACAGTTACCTGATGAACCCGCAACATCCGGTGACGGTAAACATCATAGGCGCGGGCGGTACAGGCTCGCAAGTGCTGACCGGTATGGCAAGACTGGATGTCACGCTCCGTGCACTCGGACATCCGGGATTGTTCGTAACGGTCTACGATCCAGACATCGTGACGGACGCAAACATTGGGCGGCAGCTCTTCGGACCGTCGGACCTGGGACTGAACAAGTCACAATGTCTGGTCACAAGGATAAACAATTTTTTCGGAAACGACTGGAAAGCGGAGGCGAGTTTCTATCCGTCGGTATTGAAGGAGGTAAAGCGGACCGAAATTGCGAACATCACCATTACCTGTACGGATAATATAAAATCCAGACTCGATTTGTGGAACGTGCTTGCGAAAGTTCCTTCATCCTCCTATACGGACAATAACACGCCGCTCTACTGGATGGATTTCGGGAATACAAAGACCGCCGGGCAGGTTGTACTGGGAACCGTGCCGAAGAAAATCAAACAGCCGGTTTCCACGATGTATGAAACGGTCGGCTCACTGAAAGTCATTACCCGTTTTGTGAAATATGCGAGAGTGAAAGAAGTGGATTCCGGACCGAGTTGCTCACTGGCAGAGGCATTGGAAAAACAGGATCTGTTTATCAACTCCACGCTGGCGCAACTCGGCTGCAATATCCTCTGGAAAATGTTCCGCCACGGGATGATTGAGCATCACGGGCTGTTCCTGAACTTAGAAACGATGAAAGTCAATCCGATAGGGGTATAAGACAGGCAAAAGCAAATATGAAAAAGTGGAACCGCCTTGCCGGAAAAGTTTCTGCAAAATAATATCATTCAATTCATTGCGGAATGAGAAATTATTTGTACTTTTGCTATTGTATTTCGAGAATGTTTTGTTAACGATGTATGAACGGCAATAAAAGCACATATAAATACCACCCGTATATAACAAATATTTTTTGTTCAGGCGGTGCTTCGTCCTATAAGACGGAGGCTTTTTTCGTGTCATTACCGTTTCGTAAAGTTGTTTCCATATCCGGAAAATATTTGTCCGATGCGCTTAAAATGTGTGCCGATTATTTGGATATTCAGATAATTCGGTTACTCTCTCTCTCTCTCTCTCTCTCTCTCTCTCTCATGGCTACGCGCGTCAATATACAAAATATTCCTTAAATACCAATCACTTACGGAGAGTCCGTTTTCCGGAATATCTCTCCTTTCCACGTTATTATCCGAACCTTTACATGCCGCCCTCACCAATCGGGGGCGCGTATCGTCATATCCGTCGGCGGTGTATGCCGGAGCATGGAACAACAATGCCCGCATACGCCGCCGATATGCTTTTTTATTAACCCGTAACAACAAATCTTATCAAATATGACAGTGATAAAACGAATATTATTGACGGTCTTTCTTGCCGTTACAGGATTGTCGCTTTCGGCACAGGAGAAGCCGGACTCCACTGCCTACCGTTTCCGGTTCGTGGCAGAGAACGATATGTTCTTCTCCCCGTGGAGCGGCAACGGACAGGAACTTGAGCGGTTGCTTGCAGCCATCGACGAACACCGCCCCGCCATCGAAGCCGGACAAATGTATCTTTTAGTGACAAGCTACGCTACGGACGGCAACGAAGAACAGACTGCGGCGCAAGTGGCAAAGACACGCCGCAATCGTGTGAAGTCGGAACTGATTGTGCGCGGCAAGATAAAAGAGTCGAACTTCGTCACCGACCAGTTGTTTGACGAAGCCTATACGGACGGGAACGGAAAATCCCTGCACAACATGGTCATCGTCACCCTCCCTGCCTCTGTTGAGAAAGTGGCGGAGATAGCCGGTGCGGAAGCCGCCGCCAGAGTGGAAGCCTATAACAAAGAGGTGTCTGGCGAGGCGGAGCGCGAACGTATGGCAGCGAAAGAGCAGGCAAAAGCGGAACAGACTGCCAAGGAAAAGGCAGAACAGGAGCGTATCGCTGCAGAGCAGGCAGCCCGAGAGAAAGCCGAGGCGGAACGGATGGAGCGTGAACGCATGGCAGCGGAACAAGTCGAAAAAGAGCGTCTGGAAGCGGAGGAACAAGCCCGCCTGCAAGCTGAAGAAACGGCAATAGCCACCCCGTATCATTTTGCCTTGCGTGCCAACCTCCTGCGTTGGGCAACCCTCACTCCCGATTTGGGTATCGAGTGGCGCATCAACCGCCATGTGGGTATTGCCGTGAACGGTACGTGGGCTTCATGGAGCTGGGACGACAAGAACCGCCGCTATGCCCTTTGGGAAGTGGCCCCCGAAGTGCGATGGTATCTCGGCAAGGAGAAACGGGGCTATATCGGTGCGATGTACAAGGCCGGGCAGTTCAACTACAAGCTGTCCGAAACAGGCCGTCAGGGCGACCTCATGGGCGGTGGTATCGTCGGAGGTTATCAGCTGAAACTCAACAATGCCCTTTCTCTTGATTTCAACCTCGGCATCGGCTATATCCATGCCGACTATGACAAGTATGTGGTCATCAACGGCGTGAGGGTAAGGCGCGGCAGCGGAACAAAGAACTGGTGGGGTCCTGTTTCGGCGGGTGTCACCCTGGTGTGGAACATCTTTTAGCGGAAAGGAGGAACAATGAATACAACGATAATCATACGACAGATAAAGGAATATACGGGAGCATACGGAAAGGCTTATACCTTATTATATCTAATAGGTGCGGTGGCCATACTGACCTCGTGCGTGAAGGACGACCTCTATGACACGCCGCACCCCGACCGTGGGGCGGTGGTCGTAACCACAGACTGGAGCGGAAAGAGCACCGAGGCGGACATACCGCAGGCATACACACTGCGCATCGGCGGGAGGGAACAGAACGTGAGTGCGGCGACCAACGTGTTCGACGCGCTGCTCGCGCCCGGTGGCTACGGCCTGACGGTGTACAACTCCCCGGAGGGGATTAGTATCGACGGAAACAAGGCAACGGTGAATCCGGTGGATCTGACGGGTGCAATAGAGCCGCACCCCGGCTACCTCTTCGCCTCGCACCAGGACATCAGCGTCGTGGCGGATGACACCCTGCACGTCACCGCCCCGATGAGACAATACGTGCGCAGGCTCGACATCGAACTGACCGCCACGGAAGGCGACTACAGCCGTGTACAGTCGGCTACGGCAACGCTCTCCGGCGTGGCTTCGGCAGCGGATATGGCAACAGGCGACCGGAGTGCAGCGGCACAAGTAACAAACGCTTTCAGGCAGGACGGCAACAAGTTCACAATCTTTTTCCGACTGCTCGGCATCGTCCCGACGGAAACGCATACGCTGACGGTGGACATCACTTTCAACAACGGTGACACGCAGCGGGTAGTGAGCGACCTTACCGAGGCCATAAGGGACTTCAATAACGGCACCAAACCGGTTAAACTCACGGGTAATCTGCTTTTGCCCGTAGAGGCCGGGGTAACGGGCGCAACCATCACGGGCTGGAACGAGGTAGAAAGCGGCAATGGGGATGCTAACTGACGATAAATATTTTAATCAAAAAAACAAGATTATGACAATGAACATGAGGTTTTTCATTATTGCAGCAGCAACGCTATTGGCTGCGTGTACACAAGAGAACGAGGTACAGAACAATCCGGTGGAAGCACGAATCACGGCAGGCGTGAGCGGGCCGAAGACCCGTGCTGTGGACAACGGGTGGAACGCCGACCGAATCGGCGTGATGGTGGTGGATGCCCCTGGCACGACCACGACCATGGGCGGCAAGTACAAGAACGTGGGATACGCGACCACGAGTACCGGCACCAACGCGGACTTCACCCCGATGACGGCGGGTGGCGGCATCTTCTTCGAGGATGCTTTCCTCGAGTTTACTTTTGCCGCCTACGCGCCTTACGCATCGGGCGCAAACGCCTCCACCCTGCCTGGTACAGACGGGAAGATTACGGTAAATACAAGCAACCAGCCCACGACCACGGAACAGGAGAAGGTGGACTACATCCATGCCACGGGAGCCAAGGCCGATAAAGACAGCCCGACCGTCAGCTTCACGGACAACACCGCCGCGGGCGGCAGCGACTGCTCCTTCAAGCACAAGATGGCCCGTCTTATCCTCAAGGTGCAGGTGTCGAACACCGACGGTTTCGACGACACTGCCGTGCTGGAATTCGCCGACTACAAGCTGGGCGGCCTGGTTCACGAGGGAACGTTCGATGTGAAGACCGGTACCGCCGCGACCGCGGGCAGCGTTGTGAGCGACTGGATGTTACGCCAGTGCACCGGTGCCCCGAAGACGGCCACGGACAAGTGCGTGGCAACCTTTGACGCCGCCACGGGCGTGATGACTTTCACCATGATCCTGCTCCCGCAGACACTCGCCAACGCTTTGGTGCTTGAGATATCTCCCGATGACGAGGAATACCAGAGCTACTCCAACAAGGACATGATCAAACCCGCGTTGGAGGCCGGTTATTCTTATACCTACACCATCACGGTGAAGAAGACGGGGCTGACCCTTAGCGGAAGCACCATCGAAAACTGGAACGACGGTGGTAGCCATGCGGGTGATGCAAAAATGTAGTGTGTCTGAAAGCCACTGCCGTGCATCAGGCGTAAGACGGAGGCACGCCATATATAATAAATGGTGCGGCAGCCCGCGTCGCAACGGGCAGTGGCACAAAACGAAATAAATAAAGACAATATGAAAATAATAAGGAACATAGCGAGAAGGCCGTGGCCGCGCATCGGCGGCTGGTTGCCGGTTATGATGCTCATCTGTGGGGTGCTCGCTTCCTGTAGCAGTGAGGATGAAAGCACCGCGCCCCTGCCCGACGGCAAGTACCCGCTGCAACTGACGGCGGAGGTGGCGCAGCCGCAGACCCGCGCCGGAGGTAAGGATGCGTGGACGGGCGGCGAGGAGATTAGAGTGTCACTGGAAGGCGTGTTTGGTAACAAAACATACGTGATGGACGCATCGGGCAATGCAAGCCCGAAGGATGCCGATAATGCCTTCTATTGGAAGAACACCGATGAAGCCCGCGTCAGTGCATGGACCCCGGACATAGAATCGGAAACGGATATTTCCGACCAAAGTGGCGGGTACGCCGCTTTCGATGTCCTGTACGCCAGTGCCATAGGGCGTTATGACCAAGCCATAAATCTCCGTTTCATCCACCGCATGGCGAAAATCGAAGTAATTCTCAAAGCTGGCGAAGGCATTACGGAAGAGGAGTTGGAGGGTGCGACCGTCACCATTTTCGGAGACCCGCTAACGCACTCAACCGCCGGCTTGGTATCACCGGGTGACCAATCGGACGGCGAGATAAAGCCCTATTACGATGCCGCAACGAAGAAATACGAGGCGTTAGTGCCGCCGCAGGATATGACGGGCAAGCCGCTCATCCGAATCAGCATAGGCAGCAATGACTTTACCTACACTCCCGAAACAGAAGCTGCCGGCAAATTTGGGTTTTTCGGTGGCAAGCGGTATGCCTACACCATCACCGTGAAAGCCAGTGGCATAGAGGTGACCGCAGCCAAGGGCGGAACGTGGAACGCCGGCGGCAGCGAGAATGTGGGCGTGACCATCACCTATGACGGCACGGAAACAGAACCGAAAATCGGCGACTATTACTACTCCGACGGCACCTGGAGCGACGGTGGCCTGCGCAAGCTCTATGCCGACGGCACGATGGAGTGGGCAGAGACCAAGCCGCAGCCGGAGAACGGTAAGAACGTTATCGCCATCGTGTTCCATGCCGGTCATCACGAAAACGATGCCTCCGATTACTCCGCCACCGGTATCGGTCAGC
>NZ_CAXSVC010000056.1:0-19882 GCF_964240755.1 Bacteroides sp. HPS0048
CAATATTAAGAAATTTATTCTTATTAACGTTCATAAAGAACTATGTTTTCCATGGCAAAGATAATGGTAGAGAAACGCCTCGTTCTTCTACGAGGAACGAGACGAACTGTAATTTTATATTTTTAAATCATGACAAATTGTCTTTTTCCCGGATCTTTTTATTTCATCGTTAGTAGTGCCTCTTCCCAATTGAGTGTAGCATGTTCTACTACCAGGTTCCATTCGTTCTGTCGCTCATTCCATGCATAACTCTGATAGTTTTCGGCCATTCCCATTGCATTTTCACGATATACAGCTTTTTCTTTAATATTTGAATAGGCGTTTGTTTTGGCATTCCAGGAGGCATATTCAACGGCTGTCTCGTCAGTACCGTACGTTATGGTCAGGCAACGGTCTTTATCGTACTTTTGCGCTTGCTTATTCCATTTCAGCACTTCTTTTTGTATGAGGCGATTCTGCTCGTCATACGTATAGTTATACTTTAGATGAGGCTGCAGATACTGCTGGTTTTGTACTTCGTATACGGTTTGCGATTCTACTTTACCATTATTAATTTCACTGTTGTAGGCGAAATTTGATACAGAAGCTACTGATGTAGCCATTGCCATTACTGCTGAAAGAATAACTGTTGCGTTCATACTATTTATTTTTTTAAGTTTTTGTTCCTTTTGATGTTGCAAAGGTAGGGTACTCAAACTCATTAGTATGTTATCGCATTGTTATCGTTACGTTATCTTTTTGTTAATGGCGGGCAAGTGTGGGACGAAAAGGGATATAAAGTACATAGTTACATGCCACCGGACTACCTTCAGACATAGCCGGAACCGCTTTAGGCATACTTTTAACAATTCTCAACGCTTCGTTTGCGAACTCAGAATGGGAGTATTTCAATATGTGTGCATTAATAACCTCTCCCTCTCTGTTGATTGTGAATTGGCATAAGGCGTATCCTTTTGCTGCTTTAGCTAACAGGGTTGGAGGGTATATCAGATGTTTCGCTGCATAACTCTCGGGTGTATAATCAGGAAATTCAGGAACAGACTCCAACTCTCTGCCCGATTCTATGCTTTGCCACAGACCGGCAGGAAAGATTCCGGCGTATTTAGGTTGCTTATATTCATCGGGAAAGGCTTTACTTCTCTCCTGCAAATCTTTTAATAAGATCCTGGCATCGTTTATAATAAGACTTTCCGGAATGGCTTTCCCTGTCGACAGTGCATAGACTGATTCATAGATCTGTACCAGGCGCCCCATTAATGTGGCTCTGTCCGGCGACCATTTTTTTCCGGTCAGAACTTCTCCCTTACCATTGGTAGTACTAAAATAATAAGTCGTTCCATCCAGTCCTGTTGTTGAGCCGTCCATGTCCTGAATTTGAAGAGTAGCCATCTGCAGGAGTTCGCCTAATGCCTGATAGAGTGTTTTGCTTATTTCTGTAGATTTTGTATTTACTTTTATTGTACTTTTTTCAGCCTGCCAACTATTTTGAGACAATGTATTTGAAATCAGATAATATTTACCGTTTTTTGTTTCTGCTGATACTGTATATTCCGGCGAAAAGGAGGGGATCACTGCATAACAGGCGTAGGGCTTTTTGCTCAGTCCTGTACTCAGCAGTGAGAGTACATTGCTATAATATCCGCTTAATTCACTCTTATACTTAGAGTAGTCTTTGATCGGTTCCAGATAGTCGATTTGTCCCGTCATACGGAGTGAGAGTGACAGGAGCAAGAGTGTCGTGATTGTTTTTTTCATATCTGCTATTCGTTGAGGCGTTTTCAGGTAAGTCGTTGTTCTGCTATGTACTTCCAAAGCGGTGCAGCATGCAATGATTGAATTATTTCGTTGTCCAGTAACAATTGTTTCACCTCTTCCAGTGTGAACAGATGTACTGTCAGATCTTCGGTATCTTCGAGATGCTGCGATGAAATGAGTTCCACGTCTGTGGCTAAAAAGCAATATGTGGTATTGGTATGTGTACTGGGATTCGGAGAAATTACCATATATTCCTGCCAGTTTCCATTGCCGTATCCTGTCTCTTCCAGCAGTTCACGTTGTGCCGAAATGAGTGGAGAGGCATCTTCTTTCTCACATACTCCTGCGCAGAGTTCATAACATGTTCGCGCAATTCCGGGTCTGTATTGTCGTACAAAAACAAAGCGTCCGTCGCGGGTGATCGCAATCATATTTACCCAATCCGGATATTCCAGAATATAATACTCCGGAATACGGTTACCTGTGGGTAGCAAGAACTCATCCTGGCGTACGGTAAGCCAGGGACGACGGAAGATATATTCACTGCTGAGGGTTTTCCAGGCTTTGTTTTTTGTCTCCATAAAATCAAAAGTTTATATTCTCTGAGGCAAAGATACTGTTTTTAGCTTAATTTTAAGAAAATAACGCACTTATTTCTTAAATAATCATTTGACAATGAACACCCTATCGGTAAAAATGCTATATTCACAACAAATAAAAAAGCGCGTTAAGTAATCTGAGCAAGAGATAGTATATACTATATATATTTTCTATTATTAATTACTTAAATTCATTTTTTATGGAAGTAAAGAAATCCAAAAGAGCAGCGATTGAGAGCCAACGCGGCACTTGGTTGCTTGTGGGTTTTGTTGTAGTGCTTGCTTTCATGTTCGTTACGTTCGAATGGACACAACATGACATCAAAGTTGCTACCGGCTCGCTCGCCGATGAACCCGTTTTCGTTGAGACACTTCTCCCTATTACGTATCCTGAAGAGAAGCTGGAACCGCCTCCACCACCCGCTATGAAAGTGGCAGAATTGCTCGAAATAGTTGATGATACCGATTTGGAAGCAGATGCAGTGATTATAGGCTCTGAGGATCTAAGGGACCCGGTTGTGATAAAATACAAACCGGTTGTGGTAGAACCAGAAAACGAGCCAGTCGAGAATGAAATTTTTGTTCTTGTTGAAAAGATGCCGGCGTTTCCGGGTGGAGACGGAGCATTGTTCCAATACCTGAACAAAAACATTAAGTATCCTGTGGTCCCTCAGGAACAAGGGATTCAGGGAAAAGTAATTATCCAGTTTGTTGTTGACAGAGATGGAACAATTACCGACCCTGTAGTAGTACGTAGTGTAGACCCTTATCTGGATAAGGAAGCGCTTCGTGTTATTAAAGCTATGCCGAAATGGACTCCCGGAATGCAGAGAAACCAAGCGGTCAGAGTGAAATACACAGTGCCTGTGACGTTCAGATTACAGTAAGGTCTTTTAAATGATTTAATAAATGAGTCGGCCCGGTTGCAAACGAGTCGGCTCATTTTTTTTGCTTAGAGTCTATTGGGGTTCAGGCTGGATGATAAACGAAAAAACTATATCTTTGCATGAAAATTCCAATATAGCAAACGATGAATCTTATACTGACTTTGAAACGTCCTTTTATCTGGCTTTCCCGCATTCGCCATCGTTGCGGATACGGAGTACATTCCCCCTTTGCTTTTGAGCTGATTACTTGCCTCATTTACGAGAAAACACCTTACTATGCTTATAAAGAACTGGAAGCGGAAGAGAAGAAACAGAAACGGAATCACGGTAAGGGTTGGAAAAGTGAATCCCGGAAAGTGAAGCGGCTGCTGTTCCGCCTGGTCAACAGAATACAGCCCGATACTATTGTAGACGCAGGCGTACCTTCCTCCTCCTCGCTCTATCTGCAATCCGGAAAAGCAACGGCCGATTATACATTTGCTTCGGAGCTTTCCGAGTTATTTCTGGAGGCAGGTGTGCCGGTTGATCTCCTCTATATTCATAAGGCGAAGGATCCATCTTTTGTAGAAGAGGTATTTCGCATCTGTGCGGCCCGTTCTACGCAGCAAAGTGTTTTTGTTATCGGTGGCATACATTATTCCGGAGCGATGAAACAGCTTTGGAAACGCTTGAAAACCGATGATAAAGTAGGCATTACATTTGATCTTTATGACGTGGGAATTCTTTTCTTTGATAAAACAAAGATAAAACAGCACTATATAGTCAACTTCTGATTATCTTTGTGTGTTAACCATAGAAAAGAATCACTCATAAAATAAAGATTATGAAAAAGAGCCTTGTATATACAAAGACCGGTGATCTGGGTACTACCGGATTGATTGGTGGCACACGTGTCCCGAAGACTCATATCCGTCTGGAAGCTTATGGCACAATAGACGAATTGAATTCAAATATTGGATTGTTGATAACGTACTTGAATGATGAACGTGACAGGACGTTTCTGCAGAAAGTTCAAAATAAATTGTTTGCTGTCGGTTCTCATTTGGCTACCGATCAGGAAAAAGTTCAACTAAATAAAGTTAGTATCATCATTCCTGACGATGTGGAGCAGATTGAACATGAGATAGATGCTGCAGACGAAATTCTTCCCCCTCTACACTCCTTTGTGTTGCCAGGAGGTGCTACTGGTGCTGCTGTTGCTCATATTTGCCGTACGGTTTGCCGTCGTGCAGAGCGTCGGATACTTGCTTTATCCGAAACCTGTACAATTTCTTCTGATTTGTTGGCTTATGTAAACAGATTATCAGATTATTTCTTCGTTTTATCACGAAAAATCAATTTTAACGAAGGAAAAGAAGAAATATTTTGGAATAATAGTTGCAAGTGAAATATTTTGTTATACTTTTGCCGAAAAATGAGAATCTAAGATTAATATTCACAATTTAAATACTTATAGCTTATGTATTGGACATTGGAATTAGCATCAAAACTGGAAGATGCTCCTTGGCCGGCAACTAAGGATGAACTAATTGATTATGCCATGCGTTCGGGAGCTCCTCTTGAAGTGATAGAAAATCTGCAAGAAATGGAAGATGAGGGCGAAATCTATGAGAGTATAGAAGATATTTGGCCGGATTATCCAAGTAAGGAAGATTTCTTTTTTAATGAAGAGGAATATTGATTGAAAGCA
Source organism: Bacteroides sp. HPS0048 (assembly GCF_964240755.1). Lineage (NCBI taxonomy): Bacteria > Pseudomonadati > Bacteroidota > Bacteroidia > Bacteroidales > Bacteroidaceae > Bacteroides > Bacteroides sp. HPS0048. The sequence goes on from NZ_CAXSVC010000056.1 coordinate 4,932, forward strand.
GACTGATACAAATAAGAAATGCCCGATAGTGATAAGCTATCGGGCATTTTTCTTATTAATTATAATATATCAAAATACCGGCATCTGCCAGATAAATCCTACGGATACACGGTTGGTACTGTAATCTTCTTGTCCCAATACTTTGGCACGGGAAGTGAAATTATAGGTTCGTCCCACATAGGTGAGGAAGAAGTGCAGATTGGTTTTCATCGGATAATACTCTATACCGGTGAGGTAGCCCCAGGAAGTGCGATAATTACCTCTGGCTATTCCTTCCGTACTTTTGGTGACAGAGGCTGTTTCGTACATACCTTTTACAAACGCATTCCATTTGGGGCAGAACCGATAGTTCAGTTTGGTTACAACAGAGAGGTATCCGGCATCAAAAGCATTATGACCGTCCGGACGTCCTACTATACCGGTGATTGTTCCATTCCGGTCTATATCTTCGTGAGAATACATAAAGTCGAGGAACATATTGAACTTATCCAGGTTCAGTTCATTACCCAATGCATAATAATACATATTCTTACTTTTAGCTTCACTCAGGACGGAGGCCGACCAGCGGGTCTTGAATACATCATTGAAATTACCATTCCAGTTCAATGTGTACACCAGTGGTAATTTACCGGAGCGTAGATCAGGCCGTTGCCCCTCTTCATTTTCTGTGATACCATAGGTACTGTCGAATGAACCGTTGCGGCTGTTCAATATCTGCAGATTGAGTTGTTGGGTCGAAGTAAGATTATAACCGATGTTCAATCCGGTCATGAAGTTACTCATGTTTTCAATCATGTCACTGTACTCGTAGATGTCTATCGGATTCAAGTCGAATTCAATACCCCCATAAGCAGCACATTGCTTACCGGCAAAGAGATTAAACTGATCATTCAGCTTGATACCTATTCCGGCGTAGTCTATTGAGGTAGGTATATTGTCAATCATACCACCTCCTTCGTTGGAGCGGTTCAGTCGCTGGCGATAGCGATACGAAAGCCAGTCATTGATATTTCCCTTCATCTCGATACGGAGCTGGCGCATTTTGAAAGCACCTTCTTCAAATCCGTCCCGGAAGTTCGCGTCGAAGCTTCCCTGCATATTGAGATAGAGGTTGAACTTATCCGATTTCTTTTTGACATCCGTCAGTTCTTCGAATAGTGTTTTATCAACCATAAATTTCTTACTCTTCTCTGTCTTTTGGGCATATATCCCCTGGATACTACCCATGATGAGCAGTATAAACATTATTTTTTTCATAATCGGATCGGTGAGTTAGCGGTTAGTGATTAGTGATAAGTGATTAGTGCCATGCGGTGTAAAAGCGCAGCCGCTTATCACTAATCATTAATCACTCATTTTTTAGTATTCATTAAAGTATTTCTGAATCTGTTTCCAGTCGTTCGTTTTTGTCAATGCAAGCATTAACAACACACGTGCTTTCTGCGGATTCAGCTCCTGAGAAGCAACAAATTGATATTGGGCATCATCTACCTCTGCGTCCAGAGTAGTCGGGCCGGTAGGTACTCTGGAAGAGCGGACTACCAGAATTCCCTTTTTGCGGGCTTCTGTCAGTATCGGGAAGATATTCTTGTGGATATTTCCGTTGCCTACGCCGGCATGAATAATACCTTTGTATCCGTTGTTCAGTAAAGGAGTCACCATATCAGCTTCGATATTTGAATAGCTATAAACGATGCCTACTTTGGGAAGTGATTCCAGGTAAGTCACATCAAAAACGGACTGCATTGTATGTTTTTTCAGAGGTGACTGATTGTAGAATACCTTTCCATTGAAGATGTATCCCAGCGCACCAGAGTTAGGAGCCTGAAAAGTCTGTACATCAATGGTGTTCATCTTTTGTACACTCTCTGCTCCGAGGATAAGGCCGTTCATTGCAACCAATACTCCCTTGCCACTTGATTCTTTGGCACCGGCAGTAACTACGGCATTGTATATATTCAACGGACCATCAGCACTCAATGCAGTGGAAGGACGCATGGCGCCTACCAGTACAACGGGTTTAAAGCTTTTCACCGTCAGGTTAAGGAAATAGGCCGTTTCCTCCATAGTGTCCGTTCCGTGGGTGATGACGATACCGTCTATATCCGGACGTCTCAGCAATTCGTTTATCTTTTTTGCAAGTGTTAACCACACCGCATCATTCATATCCTGCGAACCGATTTTTACAATCTGTTCACCGGTTACATTAGCTATGTCGTTCAATCCGGGTACTGCATCCAGCAGCGTGCTGATCGCTACTTGCCCGGCAGTGTAGTTAGTTGAAGTGGCCGATGTACCTGTTCCGGCAATGGTTCCGCCCGTAGCAAGAATATGGATATTAGGTTTTCCCGCAGCAAAAGCCAGGGTGACGGAGAATAGTAACGAGACTACTATCAAACTCAGTTTTTTTAATTCTTTCATGACTAAATGGTTGTTTAGGTTAATAATATTTTCGGTTTAATAAAATTGTATGAATAAGAGTCCCAGTACGATTGCTACCACCGTAGATACAATGCCGGGCATCATAAAGGAATGATTCAACACATATTTACCTATTTTTGTTGTGCCCGTACGGTCAAAATTGATAGCTGCTACTACGGTAGGGTAATTCGGAATGAAGAAATATCCATTCACTGCCGGGAACATGGCTATCAGCATATAGGGTGAGATACCCAGTGCAATACCCAGTGGCATCAGTGCACGTACAGTGGCAGCCTGGCTGTAAAGCAGGATAGACATGACGAATAGTGCGATACCAAATAACCAGGGCATTTCGCGTACAACTCCTTCGATGGATTGGGTTAGTTCGCCCATATTCCCCTGGAGGAATGTATCACCCATCCATGCTATTCCGAAGATAGCGATTACTGCTTGCATTCCTGCCGGGAAAACAGAACCTTGTGTAGCTTTGAGGCCGTCAGTCTTAGTAAACAATAGAATAAGGGCGGCGGCTGATAGCATGACAATCTCTATGATGGAAGACATGCCTAATGTGACGATTTCTCCGTCGATAAGGAATGAAGGGCGCATTCCCTCAAATGAGCCGAAGAATACAATAAACACGGTAGCTAATATGAAAATGAGTACCGAAACCAGCGCATGGCGTTTGTTCTGCACATCTTTGATCTTCACTTTGTGCTCTTTTATCATTCCTTCTGCAACGCGCTTTTGATATTCCGGATCGTCTATCAGTTCTTTACCTACCCGCATGGAGAAAAAAGCACCTACCAGTACACCTATGATTGTAGCTGGGATTGTTATTTTCAAAATATCGAACAGAGTGATATCGAATCCGGCCAATAATCCCAACAGAGCAACTGTAGCAGCAGAAATAGGACTTGCCGTAATAGCCTGTTGCGATGCAATAACAGCTATACCGAGCGGTCTTTCCGGGCGTATCTTGGTTTCAGTGGCAACCTCTGCAATAACCGGCAGAACCGAATAGGCTACGTGCCCTGTTCCTGCAACGAAAGTGAACAGATACGTCACAATCGGGCTGAGGATCGTGACATGCGAAGGGTTTTTGCGTAGCAGCTTTTCGGCTAATTTTACCATGTAGTCGAGCCCTCCGGCCGCTTGCATACAGGAGGCTGCCGAAATAACAGCGGCAATCATCAACATCACATCAATAGGAGGCGCAGTCGGTTGCAGACCGAATACGAAGGTAAGTATCGCTAATCCGACACCTCCCATTACTCCCAATCCGATGCCGCCTAAGCGAGCTCCGATAATAATAGCTGTTAGTACAAATGCCAATTGTAAAATCATATCTTTCTTTTTTAAGGTCGGGTAAAGATAACAGAAATCTGCTAATATGATAAAACAACAAAAAATAAGTTGAATGGTTTTCGCATATTTATTAAAACAATAAGAGCCGGGTTTGGTTATTATAACAGAAACTCATAAAACGTCATTGTTAAAAAAGAGATATTATGGAACAGAATTTATCAAAAGAAACCCGTACTGAAAGTGATTTGATAGGAAGTCGTGAAGTACCGGAGAGTGCTTTGTATGGTGTACAGACATTAAGAGGCATTGAGAATTTTCAGATCAGCAAATTTCATCTCAATGAATATCCTTTGTTCATAAATGCGCTTGCTATAACTAAAATGGGAGCAGCGGTTGCCAACTATGAACTTCATCTACTGACCAAAGAACAAACAGATGTTATTCTGAAAGCCTGTAAAGAGATTCTTGAAGGTAAGCATCACGAGCAGTTTCCGGTAGATATGATTCAGGGAGGTGCCGGTACTACTACCAATATGAATGCCAATGAGGTGATTGCCAACCGTGCTCTTGAGTTGATGGGACATAAGCGGGGAGAATATCAGTATTGCTCGCCCAATGATCATGTCAACCGTTCGCAATCTACCAATGATGCTTATCCTACAGCTATCCATATTGGTCTGTATTATACCCATCTCAAACTAATGAAACATTTTAATGAACTTATTGAAGCTTTCCAGAAGAAAGCCGGAGAGTTTGCACATATCATTAAAATGGGACGTACTCAGCTGGAAGATGCCGTACCGATGACTTTAGGGCAGACTTTCAATGGTTTTGCAAGTATTCTTCGGGATGAAATTAAAAATCTGGATTTTGCAGCTCAGGACTTTCTGACGGTAAATATGGGAGCTACTGCTATCGGAACCGGCATAACGGCTGAGCCCGGGTATGCGGAAAAATGCATTGAAGCCCTGCGGAAAATAACCGGACTGAATATAAAACTGGCCGATGATCTGGTAGGGGCTACTTCGGATACTTCCTCTATGGTAGGGTATTCGTCAGCAATGCGGCGTGTGGCCGTCAAAATGAATAAGATTTGTAATGACCTGCGTTTATTGGCTTCCGGTCCGCGTTGCGGATTGGGTGAGATTAACCTTCCCGCCATGCAACCCGGTTCGTCTATTATGCCGGGTAAGGTAAATCCGGTGATTCCTGAAGTAATGAATCAGGTAGCTTATAAAGTGATAGGTAATGATCTTTGTGTAGCCATGAGTGGTGAAGCTGCACAAATGGAGCTGAATGCTATGGAGCCTGTCATGGCACAGTGTTGCTTTGAATCAGCCGATCTGTTGATGAATGGATTTGATACTTTGCGTACTTTGTGCATTGATGGTATCACGGCCAACGAAGAAACCTGCCGTCGTCATGTGCACGACAGTATCGGTGTGGTTACTGCACTCAATCCGGTGATTGGTTACAAGAACTCTACGAAGATTGCCAAAGAGGCTCTTGAAACCGGAAAGGGTGTCTATGAACTGGTGTTGGAGCATGATATTCTCTCTAAGAAAGATCTCGATACTATTTTGAAACCGGAGAATATGATTAAACCGGTGAAGCTGGATATAAAGCCGAATAAATAAGGCTTTATGGATGAGGTTGAATAGCAGATAAAGACAATACGTTATTCCATGTGTATTCCATAGGCTTCTTTGCAAGCATATCATAGCTTTCCGGGATGGGATAACTGAGTTTAGCAAACACAACATGGGGATGTTCTTATAAAGAACATCCCCATGTTATTGTATAAAACATCCGGGTGTTCTTGATGTGAACATCCGGATGTTTTTATAATAGAGTAGTACTGTTTGCTGATGTAAGAAGTTGATATGTCACATGCTATATATATGTATGTTTAGGTGTAAAGAACGTATGGTTTATGTTGGGATCTTCTTTATCTTTTTTTAAGGTAAAGAGATTTTTTTGTTTTTGGTCTAATACTTTTTGGTGCGGCGTTGTCTTCTATATATAAAGCAACTTAAAACGAAGACATGAAGTATAAAAATGACGACATAGATAAGTGGAACGACGCGATAGATAAAACGATCGAACGTATTGATCAGTTGGTAGATAGTACTCAGCCTGGTCCCGACGAAGATTCTATTTTGTATCGTAGTTTAGAGAAAGTGTTGGTACGTATTGAACGTCAACGTGTTATAAGACGTCGATGGAAACTAAATATTGCTGCTGCCGTAGTTCTCCTGATAGGAGTATTTTCCGTATTTCACTTCACCGGTGATATCTCTGAAGAGTATCGCGAAATAACAGTTGCGTATGGTGAAAAGTACATAGTGGCTTTACCTGATGGTTCACGTGTCTGGCTGAATGCTGGTAGCAAGCTTTCGTATCCAAAGCAATTTAAAGGCAAAACACGGCAGGTGAATATAGAAGGTGAAGGTTTCTTTGATGTAACTAAAAAACCGGAACACCCCTTTATTGTAACAACCAATCATCTGCAAGTAGAGGTTTTGGGAACAACTTTCAATGTACACGACTATGCGGATGAGAACGTGGCATCGGTGTCACTCGAAACCGGAAAAGTAAAACTAAAACTTACCGGAAACTCTAAATATGAAGCCGACCTTGTAGTAGGAAAAACAGCCGTATATGATGTCACAAGCCAAAACTGTAATATAGTGAATAGCAAAGAAAAGGGCTATAGTGCAGATTGGAAAGAAGGTAATCTGAGCTTTTTTAATACTTCTATTAGTAATGTTGTAAAAACACTCGAACGCAAATATAATATATCGATCAGTCTGGTTGATGACTCATTATTGAAGTATAGTTATACATTTCGTAGTAAACAGGAAGAGTTTGGCAATATTTTTAAGCGGATGGAAATGATAACCCCTATCCGTATAAAGCAAATTTCAGACGGACACTATTGTATATACCCAAGATAAATCTAATAAGCAACATGTTAATTTTAATATTATGAGAAATCTATTTCAAAAGATTGTTATTGCGTCAGGCTTGCTTTTTTACAGTTTCTACGTTCAGGCACAGGTTCCCAAAGTATCGTTCGATTTTACCGGAATCACTTTGCAGCACGCTATGGAGCAGATATGCAAGTACGTTGATATGCAAGTGTCCTATAGTCAGGAAACAGTGAATATGCAAACTCTTGTAAGCTTGTCGGTTAAGAATGCCGATCTATCGGTAGCATTGGAGAAGATGTTAAGCTCTACTAATATAGATTTTAAAGTAGAGGGACAGGAAATACTACTTTTCCCGAAACAGAAAGAAAAGAAATCTTCGGATAGCCCGGACGAGAAGAAGATAAAAATAAAGGGAGTGGTTATAGATCCGGGTGGCGAACCGATTATTGGTGCCAATATACAGGTAAAAGGTGCCCGGATAGCTACTGTAACAAATCTTGACGGACTATTTTCAATGGAGGTTCCTTTGAATGCCTCTTTACAGATTTCATACATTGGTTATCAGCCCAAAGAGGTGAAGGCGGGTAGCAATATGAATATTGTATTGCAAGAGAAAAATGAGCAGTTGAATGAAGTTGTTGTGGTGGGTTACGGAACCCAGAAAAAGGTAAATCTGACGGGAGCTGTTAGCGTTGTTAATAGTAAAGATGTGAATAATCGTTCGGTTGCATCGGCCGCCATGGCTTTGCAAGGTACCGACCCCGGATTGAACCTAACCCTTAACAGCGGATCTCCCGATGCAGGCTATAATATTAACATACGTGGTATATCGTCGCTTACAAGCGGTGCTACTCCTCTTATTCTGATTGATGGTGTTGAAGGGAGTCTGAATCGGTTAAATGCCAATGATATTGAATCCGTATCAATTCTGAAAGATGCGTCGGCAGCAGCCATTTATGGTGCAAAAGCTTCGGCAGGTGTAGTTTTGGTAACCACCAAAAGTGGTAGCGAGGATGTGGCGAAGATTAACTACTCTTATCGTTTCGGGGTTTCACAAAATACGACCTCCACCGATTATATTACTACCGGTTATTGGTCGGCAAAGATTAATGACTTGTTTATGTATCCCTACAAGGGATATGGTTATACCAATTATACCGATGAAGATTATGACGAACTCTATGCACGCGTAAATGATAAAACAGAGAATCCTGAACGTCCATGGGTAGTACAACAACCCGACGGCAGCTATAAATATTATGCTAATTTCGATTGGTACGATTATATGTATCGTAAGAATCGTCCGCAACAAGAACATAATTTGTCTATCAGTGGAGGGAATAATAAAGTAAACGCAGAAAGAAAAAGCAAGGTTGATGATAATACAGCAAAAATGCAGTCTATTAAGTGGTTAGGTGTTTAACTCATAATACTGCATAAGCTGAAAAAGGAGGTCCGATAAAAGCTGCGAAAGACTTCAGTTCCCATATCGTTACTGATATAACAGGAACAAGAAACGGCACAACAGATTCTATTTCAGTAATTTGCACAGTTTTTCATACCTGAGGACAACTCGCTTGATATTAACTTTGTAACGATCAAAAAAGTATGAAAACGAGTATGAGCAGATCGACCTTCAAAATCCTCTTCTACGTGAAGAAGGGCAGCGAGAGAGCCAACGGCTATCTCCCCCTGATGTGCCGTCTTACGGTAGACGGCGAAATCAAGCAGTTCAGCTGCAAGCTGGACGTGCCCCCGAAACTTTGGGACGTGAAAACGGCACGTGCCACGGGCAAGAGCGCCGAGGCGCAGAAAATCAATGCGGCGGTTGACCGGATACGCGTGGACGTGAACCGCCGTTACCAGGAACTGATGCAGTCCGACGGCTATGTCACCGCCGCCAGGCTGAGGGACGCCTGCCTCGGGCTGGGCGTGAAACGCGAGACGCTGCTGAAGCTCTTCGAGCAGCACAACGAGGAGTTCATCAAGAAAGTGGGACACAGCCGCGTGCAGGGAACATACAACCGCTACCGTACCATATACAGGCACCTTTGCGAGTTCGTCCCGAAAGTATACCGCCGTGACGACATCCCCCTGAAGGAACTCAACCTGACCTTCATCAACAACTTCGAGTATTTCCTGCGTACGGAGAAGAAATGCCGCACCAATACCGTATGGGGTTACATGATCGGGCTCAAGCACGTCATCTCCATCGCCCGCAACAGCGGTGCGCTTCCCTTCAACCCCTTCGCCGGGTACATCAATTCCCCCGAGAGCGTTGACCGAGGCTACCTGACGGAGCGTGAGATACAGACGTTGATGGAGACCCCGGTGAAAAGCGGGACCTGCGAACTGGTACGCGACCTCTTCATCTTCTCTGTGTTCACCGGACTGGCATACGCGGACGTGAAGGCACTGACGACCGACCGGCTCCAGACCTTCTTCGACGGCAACCTCTGGATTATCACCCGCCGTCGCAAGACAAACACCGAGTCCAACATCCGCCTGCTGGACGTGCCCAAGCGCATCATAGAGAAGTATAAGGGACTGTCCAAGGACGGTCATGTATTTCCGGTACCGAGCAACGGCAGATGCAACACCATATTGAAGGAACTTGGCAGGCAGTGCGGTTTCAAGATACGGCTGACCTATCATGTGGCCCGGCATACGAACGCCACCACCGTGCTGCTCTCGCACGGTGTACCCATCGAGACCGTAAGCCGTCTTTTGGGGCATACGGATTTGAAAACCACCCAGATATATGCCCGGATAACCAACCAGAAGATCAGCAGCGACATGGAAATCCTGTCCCATAAGCTGGAAAAGATGGAGAAGGAAATATGCGATGCCATCTGAGGAAATGGTATTTATGAAACGGATGATTTTCCCCTTCCTCATCAAAGTTCGTCCGTCCCTGCGGGACTCCGCGTTTTCCCTTCGGTTTCCGGCAGAAAATTTCCGTACGGCGAAATTTTCTGCCGGAAAAACGCTCCGAAAGCGCAGGGACGGACGTAAGAGGGATTCAGAAGGCGAAAACTGCGACCGACGTAGTGCATGTGCGACAAGGAAAAGAACTGTCCGGGAGCCCCCTTTTCATGCCGTACCCCGGCATGAAACCACTTTTCTCTCCGGCTGTGGTGAAGGCTCTCCTGCTCCCTCTGCATTGCATATGCGGGTTGTTTTGCCCATATCCACGTCCGCCGGTATTGCCTGCCCTTTCCTTGAGAAAAACGGCTTACCGCAACGGGTGGCGTGACACAGACTTTTCCGGATATGGAGGAACATTCCGGAAAAAAGAGTGGAAGACGGGCTATTATTTGGCTGTATAACAACAAAGTTGTATTTTTGCAAAAAATAATATTATGGCTATAACTATCAAGAACATTCCGGTTTTGGAGGGCGTTACGGCGGAAGATTTCGTACGCAGTGCAGACAAGAACGCCGCAAAGGTAACACCCCGGTTATCAGTGGAGGCAAAGAAACGGTTGCGAAAAGTATTGGAGAAATCCCGTTCATTCCGGTTCAATTAACAGCAATGGACGGTATTTCTTTATATGATGATTGTGTCATGCTTGCCTATAACAAGGAAGTACGGAGGAATTGCCTTCCTTTCACTTGTGGCGAGAATGACCTTGATGATTTTTTTCTCAATGATGCCGATCTGTATGCGGATGAACTCCTTGGGAAAACATATTGTTGGGTGACGACTGAAATCCCGCATCGTATTGTGGCCTTGTTTACCTTGTCCAATGACAGTATCAAGACCAGATTAATATCCCCCAATGATAAAAACAGGCTGCAACGCAATATTGTAAATCCTAAACGTGGACGCAGCTATCCGGCCGTGCTGATAGGAAGACTGGGGGTCAACCTGGAATATCAGGGTACATCAAGCCACGTAGGACGGCAACTGATGGCTTTCATAAAAGACTGGTTCCGTCATGAGGACAACAAGACAGGATGCCGTTTTATCGTGGTGGATGCATACAATGAGGAAAAGATTCTCAGGTATTATGAAAGAAACGGTTTCGTTCCACTCTATAAAACAGACGTGATAGAAAAGCAATATTATGATATTCCGCAAGATGAACCTTTGAAAACCCGTTTGCTGTATTTTGATTTGAAAAAGGACTGACATAATAATATATCAGTAAAATCCTTTAGGGTGACAACGGGTTCCAAAGACAGGCTGTCGCTACGATTACCTGCCATATGGCACCGGCCGTTTTCTTGATGGCGGGCGGTGGATTTCATGGGAAGCCAATCCGGAATGACAAGTAATGCCGCACCTGTGGCATAATAGAGCATTATTTTGAAGGCGGAGACTTTGTCCGGTTCTTCTTTTTCCAAGGTTTTCCGTCGGATGTCTTCAAGTTTTCCACACTTGTTTTAGAATAGTCCGCATTATCAGCAGATTGCGAGTTTCAGTCTGCCGTTCCGATTCTCTTTATTGCATCGTAGCATGTCGTTGATATATTCCAAATACTTATCCATGAATAGGCGACTTATAATTTTGTCTCAGGCAAATATCGAGACACACTCCCGAATGAGGTCTTCCATGATTTTAAAAGACTCCGTATTTCGGAAGGAACAACGTACACATACAATTTCTCCGGAACGGCCGACTTTCCTGTCACTTCCCTGTAATCCTCCCCAAAATCAACACCGCCGTATAAACTGCATGAAAGCCCGGGCACGCTTCCTGTTTCCAATCCCATATCTGCTCCTTCCGCAACATCACGTATTGCCGTTCTCATTTCATATCCTTGAATATTTCTCCAAACATACCAAAGACAGAAAAGCTGCATGGAATCTAAATTCTCACCGGACAGACAATAGATAGAAGGAAGGAATCCATCATCCTCATTTCTTGCGGCAAAAATAGTTGTTTTTCAGGCCGGTCCCGCAAGGCGGCCCTTCGGGCTGGTTGCACGTGAAAAAATCTTCCTCACGCTTCGCGTGAGCGTATTTTTTCACGGCAAGCCTTGCCGGAGACCGCCGAAAAACAAACTGGAGGAAGCACAAGAAATAAGAATGCCTACCCGTGTAGGCCATGTATAACTCAAAAAATTATAAAGCTATGGCAGACAAGAGCGCAGAAAAGGAAAGACTGTTCAACGAGTGGTTCACTGCATCCTATGACAGGTTGAGAGGGACGTTACGCCGGTACGGAATGCTGGACGAGGACAATTTCCATGACACCTACCTTTTTGTAAGAAGGCAGGTGCTGGTTCCCGGAAAGGACATAACGGACTATGACGCGTATTTCATCGGATGCTACAAAAAGGCGGCCCTGGTAAAGATTAAAAGGGAGAATCGGTATGCACACCCTGAAGATGATTTCTTCCTCCGATGTGGCGAAGAGGCAAAATTCCTTTCCGAGGACGACCTGAACGGGTGCGAGCGGCTGGTAAGAGACATACTGCGTTTCGTAAGGCAGAAGTTCTCCTACGAGGAGTACCGGATGTTCATGCTCAGGTTCTATGAGGCGCAGTTCTCGTTCAAGGCACTGGCGGAATGCATGGGTATCTCGGCATCGGCCATATCGCAGAAAGTATGCAGGATAGTGGACGCGGTACGTACCCACAGCGGTTTCGCATGGAGAAGTCAGATGCTGGCGGTGGAAAGCTTCATGTATTGAAAAAATTGTTTAACGGAAAAGTAAGAAAGTTATGGCACTGATAGTATACAACAGGGAAAACTCCCGTCCGCAGGAAGTCACATACAAGGGAAAGCGGACCATCAACCTTGACAGCAGGGGGACCGTCTATCTGTCAAAGACGATGTCAATCGAATTGGGAATCCTCGGTGGCGGACGGGTGAACTTCGCCCACGACGACGAGACGGATGACTGGTACATCTGCCGGGCCGATGACAGCGAGGGGTTCATTGTCTGGAAGGATAAAAGATGCGCAAGGTTCTCGGCGGGGTTTATCGTGCAGAGACTCATGCGGCAGGCGAAGGTGGAGAGGAAGAGCGTGCAGTTCATGATGGCGAGGATACCGGTAGAGATTGGCGGAGTGGCCTATTACAAGATACTGCTCTCGAATCCGATACTCAGATAGAGGCATGGGCCGGAGGAGTCCGGCTGTATATGACATGACGGAGACAGGTGCATCCGACGGGACAGGAGCCCGGAGGATGTGCCTGTTTTTATGCGCCGCCATGTTTACACACGGACATGCGGTTGTCACCGGCCGGCATAAGGTCACTCCGAAAAGACCGGGAAACGGCATTGCCGGAGGATAATGATACCAGTACGGAATGTGCCGCCATTACGGAAACGAATCGTCCCACCGGTACACGAACGGCCCGCCCCAATTTCAGAATAACATAATGACATAATAAAATAAGAGTCTTTTTTTATAATGGAATCCCCGTATCTTATTGCCATATCGGAAAAATGTTTCCATGTCCCGCCATGTTATGCCAATGTTGTCACCGGATCATAATTCATAAAGAAAAAAACACTCTGTGTATAAGTATTTTACGAGCAAATTAAAGTCGTTCATCCGGTGGAAAGAAAATGAAGGAGCGACCGGTATGACAACCGACCGCCCCTTCATTCACGATCCCGTACGGAACTTTTCTAAAGTTCCTCCGGCCTGGTTCTCGCCTCCCGGTAGCAGCCGTCAAGCAGCTTCTCGATGTCGGAAGAACGGTACAGTATCTTGCCGCCCAGCCGGGTGAAGGCAAGCAGACCGCTGTCACGGTACTGTTGCAGGCTGCGGCGGCTCACTTTCAGCTTTTCAGCCAGTTCGCGGTCCGTATAGAAGTTCTCGCCCGCCATCGCCGGTGACCTGCCGGCAAAGAGACGCTCCATGGAAACGGAGAGACGTTCGACGGTGGAGAAGAACTCTCTTATATGCTCGCTGCTCTCACGGGTGAGCAGACGGTTATCGGTATTCATCATGACTTGATCTTTTTTTTGTTCGACATTCGTTTTTCATGGCCTTTCAGATCGACCTTCCCATACTTTCAGCCCGCTTGCGGCGCTCCTCCACTATCCGGATGATACTTTCCACGTCCCCGGGCTTGTAATATGTCTTGTGGCAGATCTGTGTGTATGCCAGCGTGCCGTTGTCACGGAGGGTCTGCAGGGTTCTCGGGCTGACCTTCAGCAGCAGGCACACCTCCTGGTTGTCCAGCCATTTCTTCTCCTCCATGTCGCCGTACAGCCGGCAGAGGGTGTCCAGCCGGTCCGCAAACGTCCGGAAGGCCGAGAGCATCGCCTCGAAGGTCCTTGCCTCAATGTTCACTATTTCCATAATCACTGTAATTTCAGGTTTGACATCTGTTTCATTCTCTTTTCGGATCCGGATTCCGTTCCGCAATTTAGTGAATCCCGGCGGAACGTCCTGAATTTCAAGACAGGATGACTACCTTTGACACCATATGCGTACTTGTTTCATCTGCAAAGTAAATGATTGTTCCCGGATATGGTTCCGCCCCTTCATCAGATGTCATTATATGTCATCAGATGTCATGGAAATCGGATTTTAATATTCATTTGCTTTTAGTAAACAGACGTTCAGATCCGTTCCCGAAGAGTGGGAAATTTCCGGTGCGTATATTTGTGAAGTCATCACCGTCAGACTGATCCAACAATATGAATAACACGGCAAACCCCGCCAATCGGACCCGTCCGTTTCACAGCACTTGTTATTATCGTTTTATTTGCTTCCGACAATCGGGCAAACGGGTAGACTGTGCCCACAGTATCAACCATCTAAAATCCATGTACAATGAAAAGTGAACCGACTGAAAAAACGAAAGGGAAGAAAATGGCGGTATCCGAAACCGCAGACAGAAAGAACGGCCGTAGTCCCGGAGCCGGCCACGACGAGTGGTGGGAAAGACTCATGATGGAACCCGGTTCGGGAGAATCCGCCGGTACGGATGCGGAACCGGTGATTCCATCCGGGGCCGTTGCGGAAGAGGTGTCCGGGGAAGCGGGAAGAAAGGACACCCCGCCGGAACCGGAAGACCCCGTGAGAAGAAGGACGAGCGGCAGGCAACGCAGGGCCTCGCTGGAGGAGTACCGGGAAACATACCTCACCGTCCCGAAGATTAGGAAGCGCAAGACGGTGTTCGTCAGTGAGGATGTGAGGGACGAACTGGACGCCATCGTCCGCAGGCTCGGTGGGCGTGGCATGAGCGTTTCCGGACTGCTGGAGAACCTTGCCAGGGAGCATCTTGCCGCCTACCGTGAGGACATCGAGCAGTGGAGAAAAATCTGACAGCCTGTTACCGGGCGTGGAGTATACCCGATGTATGCACAGTCCCCTG
>NZ_CAXSVC010000057.1:0-18047 GCF_964240755.1 Bacteroides sp. HPS0048
TTAATATTCAATTAAATAACAATAAGAAAAGTACATATGCAATAGTAATTTATTTAATGCGTCGGCCCTGCACCGAGAAAAGGAACGTTCCTTACTGAGAAAGCCAAAGTACAACACCGGGCAAGGGGATCGATGCCGTTTAAGGGCACTTCGGCCATCGAAAAGATAGGGCTGTAATCTTCGTTCTTGGATATAAATCTATTTACGATTAGACGATTGACGATGTACGATTGGGATCACTCTGTCTCTAACATCGCTGAAACAGGCTTTTAAAGAGTAACTTCAATCGTACATCGTAAATCGTCTAATCGTAAATAGATTCATTTCTGCTCAGTATAATCTCCGTTCGCCTTAATTAGCTCAATCAATTTCTCTACAGCTTCTTCTTCCGGAATATTTTTTTCTATGCATTCCTTCTGTTTGTAGAGGCTGACTTTGCCTCGTCCGGCACCTACATATCCATAGTCAGCATCTGCCATTTCTCCGGGACCATTCACAATGCATCCCATAATACCTATTTTCAATCCTTTCAGGTGAGAAGTAGCTTCTTTAATACGGGCAATGGTGCTTTGCAGATTGAACAACGTTCGTCCACAACCCGGACAAGAAATATATTCGGTTTTGGAGGTACGGATACGTCCGGCTTGCAGAATACCGAAAGCGGTGGCATCTACAATAGCATGTGGGAGTAATCCCTGATTGAACAGAAAGATACCATCACACAAACCATCAAATATCAATGCCCCCATATCAGCAGCAGCTTTGATTTGCAAATCTTCCGCATCCTCTTCCTGATAATGCTGAAAGAAGATAACCGGGTTTTTCAATCCTTCGGACATCAACTGGTGTACTAAGGCACGGTGCTCTCCAATACGATTCGGATGATTACTTTGAGAGATAATAACCACTTCCGGGTGTGTTTTGAGACAGGCAATCACTTCATCTGTCTGTGCCATATACGGCATGAATAAGAATTTTAATTCTGCCTGGCACATGCCCATCAGTGGAAGTTGAGAGTAATTGAATGCCGGCCATGTGCCTTCTTCTCCTGTCCATACATCGGCATCAAGGATATATTCAACATTGGCTTCCCGTATGGCGGGAAGTTCTCTTCCTGCATAAATATAATCGGGTGTAAATTGCGGATTGACTTCTGTCTTTCCGTCCATGCGGTCGGCAAGGACAACAGGAAGGTTGTTTCCACCAATATTTCGGATGGCATTCGTTTCCCGGCGGGTAGGAGAGAGGTAGTTGAATTCAGGTGTTTCTATTCCGGGGATATAAGGGTGATCCTGGCGGGTAAGGATGTAATCTACTAACTTACGTGCTACAGGAATTTCCGCTTCTGGTTCTTCACTTAAAGAGACACGGATGGTATCTCCCAATCCATCTGCTAACAATGCTCCTATTCCCAATGCCGATTTGATGCGTCCGTCTTCTCCGTCTCCTGCTTCTGTAACTCCTAAATGTAGAGGAAATGCCATCCCTTCCTTTTCCATTACGGCTACCAACAGACGAACAGTTTTTACCATTACGACCGTATTGGAGGCTTTGATGGATATTACTACATCCTTAAATTTTTCATCTATACAGATACGCAGAAACTCCATACATGATTCCACCATACCTTCGGGAGTATCACCATAGCGAGACATGATACGGTCGGATAATGAACCGTGATTTACTCCGATACGAATTGCCGTATGATTCTCTTTACAGATATTCAGAAAAGGAATGAAGCGATCACGGATTTTCTGTAATTCTTGCGCGTATTCCTCATCCGTATATTCCAATTGCTTGAAGGTACGTCCCGGATCTACATAGTTTCCCGGATTGATACGTACTTTTTCGGCATATTGTGCTGCCACATCAGCCACTTTGGGGTTGAAATGTACATCGGCGACAAGTGGTACCATATATCCCTGGCTGCGTAGCCCAATGTTGATATTCATCAGGTTCTCTGCCTCCTTGATACCTTGTGTTGTAAGGCGTACATACTCGCCACCTGAATCTACAATACGTTTCGCCTGCTCTACACAGGCTTCTGTGTCCTGAGTCGATGTGTTGGTCATCGACTGGATACGGATAGGATTAGGGCCGCCCAATGGAACGGCCCCAATATTTACTTCTGATGTTTCTCTCCGGGAGTAATTGAATAAATCCACGATTTTATTTACGATTAGACGATTTACGATTAGACGATTTACGATTGAACGATTTACGATTGAAGATACTTCTACCGATTAGACGAAGCGTTAATCATCTTGTTAGCATCTTCAATCGTAAATCGTAAATCGTCCAATCGTAAATCTAATTGGTTTTATATTCAAACTTAACCTCTTTAAGTTCCTCGTTAGCTTTTACAATTTTTTTCTTCAAGCCTTCTTTGTAAGCTGCAAATGTATCAGCCAGTTCAGTATTGCTTAATGCTAACATTTGTACTGCCAGGATAGCGGCATTCATTGCTCCGTTGATAGCTACAGTAGCTACCGGTATTCCCGGAGGCATCTGGATGATAGAATACAGGGCGTCAACACCGTCTAGAACAGAACCTTTGATAGGTACTCCGATTACAGGCAAAGTGGTATTGGCGGCAATTACGCCTGGAAGGGCAGCAGCCATACCGGCAGCGGCAATAATAACTTTAATACCGCGTGAACGGGCATTTTTAGCAAACTCCTCTACTGCTTCCGGAGTACGGTGTGCAGAAAGAGCGTTCATTTCGAACGGTACATGCAAATCATTGAGTAGCTGTGCTGCCTTTTCCATTACAGGAAGGTCGGAAGTGCTACCCATGATGATACTTACAATTGGGGTCATGATTTTATTTACAATTTACTATTTACTATTTAGTGGTACGATGATCACTAACCACTATTCACTAATTGTTAATCACTGCCTTATATGCTTCAGCATCGAGCAGGTCTTCAATATCTTTTAGATTGGCAGGTTTCATCTTGATAAGCCATCCTTCACCATATGGATCTTTATTGACCAGTTCAGGATTTTCTTCAAGACTTTCATTCTGTTCTATTACTTCACCTGCTACCGGTAGAAAGAGGTCAGAGATGGTTTTCACCACTTCAATTGTTCCGAAAGTTTCATTCGCCTCCAGTGATTCACCCACTGTGGGGATATCAACAAATACAATATCGCCCAATTGTTCCTGGGCATAATCAGTGATACCTACATAAGCCATATCTCCTTCTACACGAATCCATTCGTGCTCATTGGTGTACTTTAAATTTTGTGGGAAGTTCATAATAATTAGTTTTTATGGGTTTATATTCATGTTAAAATAAAAATATCCGGAATAATACGTTACTTAGTGGATGCAGTACCAATAGTGCACAGATAAATCCTACACCGAAGCCCGAGAGTACTTCGCCTAGAGAATGATGTCTCAGAATAATCCGTGCCGAACCTAACACACCGGCTACTAGAATAAACAGGCATAGCCACCAGACAGGATTATAACCAAACAATTCGCTGAATGAAATCAATCCACCAATAATACCACCTATGCCAGCCATGTGTTCACTGAGTTTCCATTTCAGATTTACAATGATACAGATAATCTGAACCACCAGTGCAGACAGTATAATACCAGTCATATACCAGGGAATATTCAGCTTGTGCATCATCAACAGACAGAATATATAAGAGATGATGGTAAGCGTAAAAGGAATGTACCGTTTTTTTCGTTCACTCAATTCCTGCAAGGCAAAACCATTGATTTTGCGAAACAGGAAAATTGTGATGGTTGGCATCAGTATAGTAAAACAATATACGATTCCCAATACAATAAGTTTATACTGCAAGGGCATGATACGAAGGTAAGAGAATAAGAACAATACCAGAAAAGCCAGAAAAGGGATAGAAAACGGGGTTAGTATCCACGATGTAATCTGTGCCGTTCTGATAAGCGTTTTATCTGCAATGATATGTTGCTCTACGTTTGCTTCTCCCATGATGGAGCCCTTTTATTGTTAATTATTAATATCTTTAATTACTTTCTTAGTCTGGCCACTGGTATATTCAGTTGCTGACGATATTTAGCTACGGTACGCCGTGCAATAGGATATCCTTTTTCTTTTAAGATCTCGGCCAGTTCATCGTCAGTCAGTGGTTTCTTTTTATCTTCGTTGTCAATACACTCTTTTAGTATTTTACGTATTTCACGTACTGACATTTCCTCGCCGTCTTCGGTAGTATATCCATCACTGAAGAAAAATTTCAGCGGATAGATTCCAAAATTTGTTTGCACATACTTGCTGTTGCTAACACGTGATATGGTTGAGATATCCAGTCCCGTACGTTCGGCCACGTCTTTCAGGATCATAGGGCGAAGCAATGATTCGTCCCCTTCAAGAAAGAAAGGGCGTTGCAGGTCGATAATAGCCTGCATGGTAGTCATTAATGTATTCTGACGTTGCTTTACTGCATCGATAAATCCCTGGGCAGCATCCATTTTCTGTTTCAGAAACATCATTGCTTCTTTGGATTCTTTAGATTGATTGGCTCTGTTTTTCGTATGCTCCTCTACCATTTCGGTGAAGTCACGGCTCATACGAAGTTCCGGTATATTCCGGTTATTGAGATTGACGCTGATAGAGCCGTCATCATAGGTATCTACAATAAAGTCGGGAACGATTTGCTGCATGTTACGACCGATGGCTTCACCCAATGAAGCACCCGGCCGAGGGTTTAACTTTGTGATTTCAGAGATGGCAGTGTTGAAAAGCTCTTCTTCGCATCCCAGTTTCTTTATTATCTTATCCCAGTGTTTACGTGTGAACTCTTCGTAACATTCATTGATAATTCTCTGTTCCAGCATAAGTGCCTTATCCGGCTTACCTTTTTCCAGCTTTCGTTGGAGTTGTATAAGTAAGCATTCCTGGAGGTTACGTGCACCAAGTCCGGCCGGGTCGAAGTCTTGTATAATACATAAAGCCTCTTCCAGTTCCTCTTCGGTAGCGTTGATACCTGCATAGATAGCCAGCTCATCGCTGATACTTTCAAGTGATTTGCGGAGCAGGCCGTCATCGTCCAGTGAGCCGATAAGGTATTCTGCCAGTTCACGCTGATGTTCTGTGAGGTTACGTTCACTCAACTGTTCTCTCAATATTTCATAAAAAGAAGTAGCGTCAGAAAAAGGAATTTCCTCTGCCTGCTCACCTTTGGAACGGTTGTTTTCTTGTAATTTATAATCAGGGATGTCGTCTTCGTTTAGATAGTCGCCCAGGGAATCATATTCATTGGCATCACTTTCTGCTTCCGGATCGTTACTGTTACTTTCATCCGGATCATCGGCAGCCGCTTCTTCTCTACCTTCTTCAAGAGCTGGATTTTCCAATAATTCGGCGTGTACACGGTCTTCCAGTTCTACGGCGGGAAGCTCCAATAGCTTTACTACCAGAATCTGCTGCGGAGAGAGCGTTTGTATCTGCTGCTGCGCCTGGGATTGTATTTGACGGGAACCTTGTGCCATAAATATTTTATTTTCTACATTCGGTTATATCTCGCTACAAAAGTAACTTTTTCACCACAGATTACACAGATTAGAAGGATTATTTTTCTTTCTATAACGCTAAATTCTCTATCTTTGTTGCACTAACTTAAAAAATAGAACATTATGTTTGGTAAAGAAACGTATGTGCAGCGCCGGGCCCTGCTGAAAAAGAAATTAGGCTCCGGGGTGTTGTTGTTCCTGGGGAACGACGAGTGTGGGCTGAATTATGAGAGTAATACCTTCCGTTATCGTCAGGATTCTACTTTTCTTTATTATTTCGGTCTTCCGTTTGCAGGACTTTCTGCCATTATCGATATTGACGATGAAAAAGAAATTATATTCGGTGATGAACTGACAATTGATGATATTGTATGGATGGGTGTCCAGCCTACTCTGAAAGAGAAGAGTGAACGTGTAGGAGTGACGCGTACTTTACCATCTGTTGAAATTGTAAACTATTTGCATCAGTGTGTACAAAAGGGTAAATCAATTCATTATCTTCCTCCTTATCGCGCTGAGCATAAACTGAAACTGATGGATTGGTTGGGTATACCTCCTGTACGTCAGGAAGGTTCGGTACCTTTTATCCGTGCGGTAGTTGAACAGCGTAATCATAAATCAGCTGAGGAAATTATTGAAATAGAGAAGGCTTGTGATGTGACTGCAGATATGCATATTACTGCAATGAAGGTGCTTCGTCCGGGTATGAAAGAGTTTGAAGTAGTAGCTGCTATGGAGGCTGTTGCTGCCGCTGCAGGTTGTGAACTTTCTTTTGCAACCATTGCCACCATCAATGGGCAGACCTTGCACAACCATTACCATGGTAATACCGTAAAGTCCGGAGATCTGTTCCTGATTGATGCAGGAGCTGAAACAGAAATGGGATATGCCGGAGATATGTCGTCTACTATACCTGCTGATAAGAAATTTACTACCCGCCAGCGTGAAGTCTATGAGATTCAAAATGCAATGCATCTGGAATCAGTGAAAGCGCTTCGTCCGGGTATTCCTTATATGGATGTGTACGACTTGTCAGCCCGTGTGATGGTAGAGGGCCTGAAAGGACTGGGTTTGATGAAGGGTAATGCCGATGATGCAGTACGTGAAGGAGCACATGCTTTGTTTTATCCACATGGATTAGGACATATGATGGGACTGGATGTACATGATATGGAGAATCTGGGTGAACTTTGGGTAGGGTATAATGGCGAACCGAAGAGTACTCAGTTCGGTCGTAAGTCGCAGCGTTTGGCCATTCCTTTGGAGCCGGGCTTTGTACACACTGTAGAGCCGGGTATTTATTTTATCCCTGAACTTATTGATATGTGGAAAGCCGATAAAAAGTTTGCTGATTTTATCAATTATGATAAAGTAGATACTTATAAGAACTTTGGAGGAATTCGTAATGAAGAGGATTATCTGATAACTGAGACCGGTGCCCGTCGCTTAGGTAAGAAAATTCCGTTGACTCCTGAAGAGGTGGAAGAGATTAGATAGAATTGAGAGGGGAGAATGGAGAAGGGAGAAGTACTATGCAGCATGATAGCGCAGCTTACTTCTCCATTCTCCCCTCTCCCTTCAATAACTCCCCATGTTTTTCTTTGCCGATTTTACAATTGTGACCAAAAGGGCTACAAGTTCGTCAGCATCTTGATAGATAGATTGAAATATGTCATCAGAAAGATAATTGGAGTCATGTAGGAGGCGGAGCCAGTAAAGAGTTTCGTTTGCTTCTTTAAGAGCGATACTTGCTTTGTTTATAAAATAGCTTTGCTCTGTGCGTGTTGGCACTCCGCATATAAAGCTCCAATAGCAGTACCGCTACGTAGCACCTGTTTTGACAGAACGTATTCACGCTGTTTTTCCGTTAGATAGCGATACATATTCACTATTCTCAACGCAAACCCATACGATTTCTGTGCCGCCACATTTCCCTCTTTTCCTTCTCCATTCTCCCCTCTCCCTTCTATTAAGCGTGTAGCTCTAATATAAACCGACTTCCTTTTGTATAGCTTGTATCCAAAGTCAGGCTGCCGTTCATTTTTGTAGCAATAAGTGAACATATAGGCAATCCCAGGCCATCTCCTTGTGTGAGGTCTTTCACTTCGGTAAAAGGTTTGAAGATCGTTTCCTGTTGTTCAGTGGGAATACCAGTACCGGTATCAGTTACAATAAACTGATGAGTATGCGCTCCACGTTTTTTGAAGTCGAGACTGATGCGTCCTTCTTGTGTGTAATAAGCTGCATTTTGCAGTAAATGAAGAAGTATACGCTCCAGTTGTTCTTTATTGGTTTTTACTTGGAGTTTTGGTGCATTTACAGAAGTGGTAACTTCGGCTTTAATGTTACTTTTCACTTTTTCCATTACTTCTTCGCAAAAAGTACTGGCGTTGATATCGCTCATTTCGTAGGGATCAGTCAACGAATTTTCCAGTGAAGAAAGTTCTTGTATATCATCGCTAAACTTTTTCAATGCACCTACCTGCGTCTGCATCTGCTGTGATTGTTGCGGCGCTTTGTCTGAAAGTTCACTTGCTGAGGCAGCCAGTGTGTCCAGAGTCGGTTCCATCTGTGAAGATATATTTTGAATGAATTTGGTTTTCAATTCATTGTGTTCGTTGGCTATTTGTATGCTTTTCTTGAGTTTACGGTTTCCTGCCATAAAACGTAGTAATACAACTGCAAGAAGCACCAATGCTGCAATAAGAATAACAACCAGTGTGCAAAGTCCGATGATAATATACTGTTTGGCAGACAGTGTGTCGTCTTTTTCTTGTATCGTCAGCTGACTTTCGTCATATTTCCTTTTCAATACATTCAATTCATCTTGTGCGGTGAGTGCTTTTACAGAGTCGGTCCATACAATATAATTTTCATAAGTACGTCCCATCAGTGCGGCATTATTCGCTTTGCGGGCAATGGATATCAGATTTTTGTAGCACTCGTCTACTTTCTCATAATTCTTTTTTTCTTTGTATTGATTGATGAGTTTGCGGAAACAAGCATCTCCTTGTGTATTAAGGCCAAAGGTGTAATAATAATTGGCCTTGGTATAGAGTAAATCCTCACTTATTGAGTCATTTTTAGCAAGATTGGCTGTTTCTTCCAGCTTGTCCAATTGTAATTTGGCCTGTGCTGCATTTTTTAGTGCGATATACATTTGCAGGCGCTCTTTGGTAATTAGAAACCGTAGGTCGTGCAAAGCTTTCTTGGTTTTCTGTTCACCTGCCCACACTAATTGGTCCATGTCGCGGCAGAGTTCGAAACCTTCTTTATAAAAATTCTCACGTATATAGAGTCCGTTGGCTTGAATACCACATTCTACAGCCTGCGGATAATCTTCGCGGGTAGCAAATGCCTCGTACGCTTTTTTAAAAAGATAACGTGCCTTGATATAATCTTTTTGGCTCAGGCTACTTTGAGCTTGTTCCTTTAATTCCTGTGCTCTGCTTTTTGTATTCTGCGCATGACTTAATGTGCTAAAGCAGAGCATAATCACAATGATAGCTACGGGTGTTTTCATTTTTATTGCTTGTTTAATTGACACAAATTTATAATAAATTCGGGACTTAAAACAGAAAATAGGTATAAAAAGGCAGGATTATCTGCAATGGCAGATAATCCTGTAATATGATTAATACTTAAAACTGCTTCCTCCCAGAAACTCTCTTAATAGCGAAGTCGGTGGAATCTCTTTGTCCTGAACAGGAATAAAGTATTTGATAAACTTCAACAGGCGGTATGCCTCACAATACTCCGGGCAATTGCGGGGTACTCCCATTAAGATAGGTTCGGCGTGAAGACGCAATACTGCAAACTCAAAGAGTAGGGCGGAGTTGAACATCACATCCGCATTTTCCTGATAGGGGAATATCCATTTATCTTCTCCGGCGCGTACACTGGGCCATCGTGAGATGGTTTCTTGTGCTGAATATCCACGGTAGTTGAAGTCGCGGATAATGCGGCGAAGCAGACGGTTGTCTGTGGTAGGGATCCAGTTATGATCGTCCAGTGAGATGGTTGTTAGTGCCGAAACGTAGATTTTGAACTTGTTTTCTTCCGGGATATGTGGAGTCAACTCAGGATTCAGGGCATGAATACCTTCCAAGATTAAGATGGTATGTTTATCTATTTTTAGTTTATCTCCTTTATATTCTTTCTTTCCGATACTAAAATTGAAGCGGGGAAGTTCAACTTCCTCTCCGCGGAGCAGGGCTTGAAGCTGTTGATTAAACAGATTCAGATCCAGCGCATACAATGATTCATAATCATAATTTCCATTTTCATCAAGAGGAGTTTCTTCGCGGTCTACAAAGTAGTTATCCAATGAAATGGGATAGGGCTTTAACCCGTTTGTCATCAACTGAATGGAAAGGCGTTTACTGAAAGTGGTTTTTCCCGAAGAAGACGGGCCGGATATCAATACCAGTTTTACGCGGTTTCCATTTTCTCCGCGATGAAAGATCGTGTCGGCTATCTGGGCTATTTTCTTTTCCTGCAATGCTTCGGCTACATTAATCAGATCGGTGGCATGTCCCTCTTCACAGGCCAGGTTAAAATCGCCTGCATTGGTTATTCCCATGATATTGCTCCAGTTCAGGTATTCTTTGAATACGTCGAGCATTTTCTCTTGTTTCACCACTTCTTCAAGTACATCCGGATTTTCTTTATTGGGGATACGCAACAATAATCCGTCGTAGTACTTCACCAGATCGAATAGTTTGATGAATCCGGTACTGGGCAAAAGATTACCATAGTAATAGTCAATGGTATCTCCTAAAGTATAATAATAGGTATAAAGTGAACCGGAGGTTTCCAATAGCTTTACCTTATCGTTCATTCCGTGCTCACTGAAAATGCGTACAGCTTCCGTTGTATGGCACTCAATCCTGTGATAAGGAATATTTTCGGCTATAATCTCTTGCATCCTCTTTTTGATGAGTGACACATCTTCTAATGTAATAGGGCGTCCGATACGTAGATTGCAGAAATAACCTTTTGATACGGGGTGTTCTACGAAAAGTTTTCCTTCCGGGAATAATTCGCTGACAGCTTTATATAGCACAAAACAAAGTGAACGCACATACGTACGCATTCCGGAGGAATCTCTTACGTCCAGAAATTCTACGTCTTTATTATTATATACTCTGAAATTAAGACCTTCGGAACGATTATTTACCTTGGCGCTAACTACTTGATAGGGAAAATTAAGATTAAAACCGTAATAAATATCCAAAAGTGAACTGCCAATAGGGAATTCTCTATAAATATTATTATTTTTGCAACATATTTGTAACATCTGTTTCATTTTGGCTTTTAAAGAAGTAATTTGAATTGGATAAATATATGATATAATCGATTAGAGAACAAACAACTATTAAAATAATTATAGATGGAATATTCTTTTTATGATTTTTTAAAACTCATCGGTTCGTTAGGACTTTTCCTGTATGGGATGAAGATAATGAGTGAGGGTTTGCAAAAAGTCGCAGGTGACAGATTGCGAAGCATTCTGACAGCAATGACCACCAATCGGGTAACAGGGGTTTTAACAGGAGTGTTGATTACAGCCCTTATTCAGTCCTCTTCGGCAACAACAGTGATGGTGGTTAGTTTCGTTAATGCGGGATTGCTAACACTGGCAGAGTCTATCAGTGTAATCATGGGAGCCAATATTGGTACTACGGTTACGGCATGGATTATTTCAATATTTGGATTTAAGGTCGATATGTCGGCTTTTGCTCTTCCTCTTCTGGCTTTTGCCCTTCCACTTATCTTTTCTAATAAAAGTAACCGTAAGTCTATCGGAGAATTTATCTTTGGTTTTTCTTTCCTTTTTATGGGGCTTTCTTTTTTGAAAAATAATGCTCCCGATCTGAATGCCAACCCAGACATGTTAGCTTTTGTACAGAACTATACGGATATGGGTTTCTTTTCAGTGTTGTTATTTCTTTTTATTGGTACCATACTGACCATGATTGTGCAAGCTTCTGCTGCAACAATGGCAATAACATTAATTATGTGTGCTAATGGCTGGATAAGCCTCGAATTGGGAGCCGCTCTTGTATTGGGAGAGAATATTGGTACTACCATAACAGCTAACCTGGCTGCCCTGACTGCCAATTCTCAAGCAAAACGAGCCGCCTTGGCACACTTTGTTTTTAATGTATTTGGTGTGATTTGGGTATTGATTATTTTTCATCCTTTTATGGAATTTGTCAATTGGGTGGTGGATACATTCTTCCATCCGGGAAATTCAGAAGTGGCTATTTCTTATAAATTATCTGCTTTCCACTCTATTTTTAATATATGTAATGTGTGTTTATTGATATGGGGTGTGAAACTGATAGAGCGTACTGTTTGTGCTATCATTCGTCCGAAAGAAGAAGACGAAGAGCCTCGCTTGCGGTTTATCACTGGCGGCATGTTGTCTACAGCAGAGCTTTCTATCCTTCAGGCACGTAAAGAAATTCATTTGTTTGCTGAGCGTACGCACCGTATGTTTGGCATGGTACAGGACTTATTACATACGGATAAAGACGATGATTTTAATAAAGTGTTCAGTCGCGTAGAAAAATATGAGAATATCAGTGACAATATGGAACTGGAAATCGCGAACTATCTGAATCAGGTTTCTGAAGGTCGTTTAAGTTCGGAAAGTAAGTTGCAGATACGTGCTATGCTACGCGAGGTGACGGAGATTGAGAGTATTGGAGACAGTTGCTATAATCTTGCACGGACCATTAATCGTAAGCGCCAGACTAATCAGGACTTCACGGAGAAACAGTATGAGCACATTCACTTTATGATGAAGCTTACTAACGATGCTTTGGAGCAAATGATTGTAGTAGTAGAGAAACCCGAACATCACAGTATTGATGTAAACAAGTCATTTAATATTGAGAACGAGATTAATAACTACCGCAACCAACTGAAAAATCAGAATATTCTGGACGTGAACAATAAAGAATATGATTATCAGATGGGAGTTTACTATATGGATATTATTGCCGAATGTGAGAAGCTGGGCGATTATGTAGTCAATGTAGTAGAAGCGAGTAGTGATGTGAAAGAGAAGAAACTGACATAGGAGTGATAAGCGGATTAGTGATTAGTGATAAACGGGTTAGTGATTAGTAATTAGTTCACTGCGTTGTAACCGCATGGCACTAATCACTAATCACTAACCCGTTCATCACTATTCATTATACTCTTCAAAGTCTTCTTTCCCCACTCCGCAAAGAGGACATACCCAATCATCCGGGATGTCTTCAAAAGCTGTTCCTGGTTCAATACCACTGTCAGGATCGCCCATTTCCGGGTCGTAAATGTAGTCACACACGGTGCAAATATACTTCTTCATATTTCTTTTTTAAAGTTTACTACAAATATAACATAAAAAATATACAGATTGTTCATTGCCCTTTCTTTTTTTACCATAGAAAAAAGGTATCTTTGCGGTATGTATTTGGATAATAAGTAACCGGTTGATAAAAGAATAATGAGAATGGAAATAGGTTTAGTTATTTTATGTTCAGTTCTTTTAGTTGCCTTTCTTTGGGAAAGAAGAAAAGCAGTACAGGTGCGCCGGGCATTAAAAAAAGAGGTGGATGAACTGAGAAAGACAAGCTATATTGCAGGGGCAATATTGCAGAGTGTACATGCTTTTGTTTTACTGATAGACTCAGGTTTTGTTGTGTTGAAAACAAACTATTACAGACGTACAGGCATTAAAAAAGGAGCTGCGGAGAAGAAAGTGGGAGATCTGTTGCAGTGCCGTAATGCGATGTCTGCATCAGGTGGGTGCGGAACACATGAGCTTTGTGGTTCTTGTCCGGTACGTCGTGCCATACAGGAGGCTTTTGATAAGAAGAAGAGTTTTACAGATTTGGAAGCTACCTTAAACGTGTGTACCTCTGGTTATGAATCCGTAGAATGCGACGCTGTTGTTTCCGGAACTTATCTTTTGTTAAACGGTGAAGACCGGATGGTGATCACTGTCCATGATATCACTCGTCAAAAGCAGGCAGAGCGTGCATTGGCAAAGACTAAAATGCACGGAAATGTTACTCCTTAAAAAAAATTAATAAACATTCTATGCCGATTTAATGTTGTATTTTTGCAACCTAAATTTAACGCATGTATCTGAATGACTGCAAAAAACAATGACTATTATCATTTAGGCCTTACAGATAGTGAGGTCTTGGAAAGTCGGGAAAAAAATGGTGTAAATCTATTAACACCTCCTAAACGTCCTTCTCTTTGGAAACTTTATCTGGAAAAGTTTGAAGACCCTGTTGTACGCGTACTGCTCGTTGCTGCTGTTTTCTCTCTGATTATTTCGATTATAGAGAATGAGTATGCTGAGACTATCGGTATCATAGTTGCTATTTTGCTGGCTACTGGTATCGGTTTCTTTTTTGAGTATGATGCAAGCAAAAAATTTGATTTGCTGAATGCTGTCAACGAAGAAACACTTGTAAAAGTGATTCGTAACGGACGAATTCAGGAAATCCCCCGAAAAGACATTGTAGTAGGAGATATTGTAGTGCTTGAGACCGGTGAGGAGATTCCTGCCGATGGTGAGTTGGTGGAAGCCATCTCTCTACAGGTCAATGAATCCAATCTGACGGGTGAGCCGGTTATCAATAAGACGATTGTCGAAGCTGATTTTGACGACGAAGCGACTTATGCCTCCAACATGGTGATGCGGGGTACGACGGTAGTTGATGGTCACGGTATGATGAAGGTGCTTCGTGTTGGTGATGCTACGGAAATCGGAAAGGTAGCCCGGCAAAGTACGGAACAGAGTGGTGAACCTACTCCGCTGAACATACAACTTACCAAACTGGCCAAACTGATAGGTAAGATTGGCTTTACTGTAGCAGGAGCTACTTTTATCATTTTTGTTTCAAAAGACTTATATCACTATATTTCGGCCAATGAAATCGTAGGTTGGCATAACTATATGGCCATAGCCCAGATAGTACTGAAGTACTTCATGATGGCTGTTACATTGATTGTAGTTGCGGTACCCGAAGGTTTGCCGATGAGTGTGACGCTCAGCTTAGCTCTGAATATGCGTCGCATGCTTTCTACCAACAATCTTGTGCGTAAAATGCATGCTTGTGAGACGATGGGAGCTATTACCGTTATCTGTACGGATAAGACTGGTACGCTGACTCAGAACCAGATGCAGGTACATGAACCGAATTTCTATGGATTAAAAGATGGAGGTGTACTTGCCGGTGATGATATCAGCAAATTGGTGATAGAAGGTATCAGTGCCAATTCTACCGCTTTTCTTGAAGAAACCGGTGAAGGTGAAAAACCAAAAGGTGTAGGAAATCCTACGGAAGTAGCATTGCTTTTGTGGCTCAACGCTCAACAACAGAACTATCTGGAATTCCGTGAACAGGTTACTGTACTGGATCAGCTGACTTTCTCTACCGAGCGTAAGTTTATGGCTACTTTGGTACAGTCTCCCCTTATTGGTAAAAAAGTGCTATATATAAAAGGTGCTCCCGAAATTGTACTTGGAAAATGTAAGGAGGTAATCCTCGACGGCAAGCGGGTGGATACGGTTGAATATCGTTCTACGGTAGAAGAGCAGTTGTTGGGCTATCAAAATATGGCAATGCGTACGTTAGGATTCGCTTTTAAAATAGTGGATGATAATGCACCTAATGATTGTGTCGAGTTGGTTGCTGCCAATGATCTTAACTTCTTAGGGGTTGTTGCTATCTCCGATCCGATTCGTCCTGACGTTCCGGCTGCTGTGGAAAAATGCCAGTCGGCAGGTATTGGCATTAAGATTGTAACAGGCGATACTCCGGGTACGGCTACTGAGATAGCCCGTCAGATAGGACTTTGGAATTCCGAAGATACGGAACGTAACCGGATTACCGGTACTGCCTTTGCCGAGTTGACCGATGAGGAAGCTCTGGACAGGGTGATGGATTTGAAGATAATGTCTCGTGCCCGTCCTACTGATAAACAACGTCTGGTGCAGTTGCTGCAACAGAAAGGGGCTGTAGTTGCTGTAACCGGTGACGGAACCAATGATGCTCCCGCATTGAACCATGCACAAGTAGGACTTTCAATGGGTACGGGAACTTCCGTAGCCAAGGAAGCCAGCGATATTACTTTGCTTGACGATTCGTTCAACAGTATCGGTACGGCTGTGATGTGGGGACGTTCGCTTTATAAAAATATCCAGCGATTTATCGTATTCCAGCTTACAATCAACTTTGTTGCACTGCTTATCGTATTGCTCGGTTCATTTATGGGCACAGCTTTGCCGCTGACCGTGACTCAGATGTTGTGGGTGAACCTGATTATGGATACATTTGCTGCTCTGGCATTGGCTTCTATTCCGCCAAGTGAAACCGTGATGAATGAAAAGCCCCGTCGCAGCACTGATTTTATTATCAGTAAAGCGATGCAGTACAATATATTCGGGGTCGGTACCGTTTTCCTGATAGTATTGTTGGGTATGATTTACTATTATACGAATGCTGAAGGTGGAATGACCGTGCACCGTCTTACAATCTTCTTCACTTTCTTTGTTATGCTGCAATTCTGGAATCTGTTCAATGCCCGTGTGTTTGGAACAAACGACTCGGCATTTAAGGGACTTTCCAAATCGTATGGCATGGAGCTGATTGTGATTGCTATCCTTGGCGGACAGATTCTGATCGTACAGTTTGGTGGGGCAGTATTCCGTACCGAACCGCTCGACTGGCAGACGTGGCTGATCATAATAGGTATCTCATCACTCGTTCTGTGGGTGGGAGAACTAATCCGCTTCGTTCAGCGTTTAATACATAAATAAAAGATGAAAAGAAAAGGAATAAAAAACCTTCTTATTGATTTTGGGGGCGTGTTGATAAACCTCGACCGCCCGCGTTGTATTGAGAATTTTAAAAAATTAGGATTGCAAAATGTAGATGAACTGTTGAATGTTTATCATCAGCAGGGTATCTTTATGCAGCAGGAGAAGGGATTGGTCACTCCTGCTGAATTTCGTGACGGTATCCGGCAGATGGTAGGGAAGCCATTAACAGATCAGCAGATTGATGATGCCTGGAATACTTTTCTGGTGGATATCCCTACTTACAAACTTGATTTATTGCTGAAACTTCGCGAAAAGTATGTGGTTTATCTGCTGAGTAACACCAACGATATTCATTGGAAGTGGTCTTGTGAGAATGTTTTTCCTTATCGTGGTTTCCAGGTGGAAGATTATTTTGAAAAGATATATCTTTCGTTTGAGATGAAGATGGTAAAGCCCGATACAGAGATATTTGAAACAGTACTTGCAGATGCCAATATCGACCCGAAAGAGACTTTTTTTATTGATGATTCGGAGGCGAACTGTCTGGCAGCCCAAGCATTGGGTATTTCTACTTATACGCCGCAGGCAAACGAAGACTGGAGCCATATCTTTAATTAAACCGATTTTACTGACTGATGCAGATTATTCGTAATATACCGGGTACATTACTCGAGCCATGTGTGGCTACCATTGGATTTTTCGATGGAGTACATACAGGTCACCGTTTCCTTATTGAACAGGTGAAGGAGGTAGCTGCTGCCCGCGGGTTGCGTTCGGCTTTGATTACTTTTCCTGTTCATCCCCGTAAGGTGATGAAGGCCGATTATCATCCGGAATTACTCACTACACAGGACGAAAAGATTGCATTACTGGCTGAAACCGGAGTAGATTATTGCATTATGCTCGATTTTACTCCGGAGGTATCCTGGCTTACTGCCCGGGATTTTATGACTACCATTTTGCAGGAACGCTACCGGGTACAATCGCTTGTAATTGGTTACGATCACCGCTTTGGACATAATCGTAGTGAGAGTTTTGAAGATTATTGCCGTTACGGAGAAGAAATCGGTATGCAGGTAGTTCTTGCGCGCGCGTATATATATAAGGAGATTCATATCAGTTCTTCCGTGATTCGTGATTATCTCCATCAGGGAGATGTTAAGATGGCTGCGCGTTGTCTTGGGTATGATTATTTTTTGGATGGGACGGTGGTTAGCGGTTATCAGGTTGGACGTAAAATAGGCTTTCCAACAGCTAATCTCAGTGTAGACGATCCTGATAAGCTTGTCCCTGCGGATGGAGTATATGCTGTGCAAGTCAGTTTTGATGGATGTACCTATGCCGGTATGTTGAATATTGGTCATCGCCCTACACTTAATAATGGGATGAATCGAAGTATTGAAGTTCATATCCTTCATTTCCATTCAGATATCTATGATAAATTTATTCGTATCTCTTTTGTGCAATACATCCGTCCTGAGATGAAATTTGACGGAATAGAAGGACTTATTGCACAACTTCATAAAGATGCAGCGGCGGTAGAAATTTTGTTGCTGTAAATGCATGATAATCAATGCTTAAAAGAATGTACATTTTTGATACATAAGAATGTACATTCTTGTGGTTCTTCTTCAATTTAGTTGAAAAAGACATGTTCCATCACCATCTTAATTCTTAGCAACTCTAATCCTGCCCTTC
>NZ_CAXSVC010000058.1:0-17789 GCF_964240755.1 Bacteroides sp. HPS0048
CTTTTCATAGGAAGTAAAGTTACGGACAATTAAAGGTAAACTATAATCAAAAGTTTCAGTTGTAAGATTAAAACTTTAAGTTTTATAACCAAAAGTTCCGATTATAGAATCAGAAGTTTTGGTTATAGATTATAAAAGAGAGAATAGTAGTTTTTTTCCTGATAAAAGGTAGTTCATATCGCCTTGTTTTGAACAAATATATGCAATTAAGTTGAGTCCGGTTTTCAACTACTGATTCGCATTAATAATAAGAGACTTCATTTTATAGTCCCTAAAAGATAGATAAGTATGAAAGTAATATGGCTAATTTTAATTATATTGATTTGTACAGGATGTACCAACAATAGAAAAATCCAGCAAACTGGTTTGGAAAATAATCTGATATCTTATTCTGATACTATGGAACAGAATGACTATCATACTATTTTTAATGAATCTATGAAGCGAGCCATAAATGAATTCATAATATACATAAAAGATAAAAAATATACGAGTTCTATTGAAGAAAAAGTTTTAAGTTTCTATTTTTATTCAGAAGCAGGTAAAGATTATTTTTTAATGATAGCCGAACCATATTATGAGAGAAAACTGATCAAGGGTTATACATATATTGGAAACTATGTATTTGTTTATTATGGTGAAGAGGGTATAGGAAATCAATATATTAATGCAAGTAAGTTAATATCCTACCATGATACTCTTCCTGGATTTCGTGCATACGATGAAGTGCCAATAGGAATTTATGAACCTTTCGGTACCCTTTTTCAAATAATAAATCCGGATAGCCTTATATTAATACAGAAAGGAATGTTATAACATAAGCATATGATATTATTAATAAGCATAATTTTCGCCTTATGTTGTCTATACCAAATTCTATCAAGGTATCACACAATCAAGAAATGTCCGTTATGAAGAGAGGCATAAAAAAACGCAGATTATCGCAAAAATAAATGGAGTACAGATTTCTCCGCACTCCATTTATCCATATTATATAAGAGTTTTATCTTAAGCTTCAATAATAACCTCTTCTTCTACAACTGTCTGCGCTTTCAAATCTTCATAGAAAGCAGCATGAGCAGATTGTACATAAGGTTGTAGGAAAAGGAATCCGATACCAAAAGTAAAAAGACACAAAATAGCCCAACCGATAAAGCTAAGATCAAGCAAGAACAATTTCATCTTGTTACCATCCATCATAGCCATACTTTTTTCGATAGCAGCATTATTAGCCAACTCCGGTTGATCTTTCAGAATAAAGTCCGTCATTGCATACGAATAGTTCTTAATAATACCAGGAATAACGAGCAACAGCGTCCATAAAAATGTATAAATAGCCTGAAGCAATTTAGTACCAACAATACGGCCGAAATCATTGAATCCATCAAACAGACCTCCGATGTTCATTTCACCGCCTCTCATTACGCTCAGCATCACAATAGAGTATCCATACATCATAGGCAATGCAACCAATATAGTTCCAACAACCGGAATGTAAGAAGCAGCACCCGATACAGCACCAAATACGAGAGTAGTTACTGCTCCCATCACCCATTTGTCAGTAAGAGCAACACGTGCTTCTGCACGCAATTCTGAATTTTGTTTCAACATAATATATAAGATTTAATTAAATAAATGTCATTCTACAATAGTTACCCATCCGTGTGTATCCGGTTCGTCGCCATATTGGATAGCACGTAGTTTATGGTACAATTTTGTACAGATCGGGCCTGGTTTACCATCCTTAGAGATAATATATGAATGATCATTTTCCGGATCATCAATACGCTGTATCGGGCTGATCACGGCAGCAGTACCACAAGCACCGGCCTCTTCAAGAGTTGCCAGTTCTTCTTCGGGCACCGGACGGCGCTCTACTTTCAATCCCATGTCTTCTGCCAGCTGCATAAGACTCTTGTTGGTGATGGAAGGAAGAATAGATGTTGATAATGGGGTAATATAAGTATTATTTTTAATACCAAAGAAATTGGCTGCACCACACTCGTCCATATACTTCTTCTCTTTTGCATCGAGATAGAACTCAGCCGAATATCCAGCTTCGTGAGCTTCCATACTTGCACGCAGACTGGCAGCATAATTACCACCTACTTTATAAGTACCTGTTCCCAGCGGAGCTGCACGGTCATATTTGCGTGTGATTACGTAAGGAGTAGTTGCAAACCCACCCTTGAAGTAAGGACCTACCGGCGTTACGAAGATTACAAAGAGATATTCGTTAGCAGGACGTACACCTACCTGCGCACCGGTACCAATGAGTAGCGGGCGGATATAAAGAGAAGCTCCTGTTTCATAAGGCGGAATGAAACGTTCGTTCAGTTTTACAGCTTTCAGAACAGCCTCTTTGAAACGGTCGGTCGGAAGTTCCGGCATAAGGATTCCTCTACAAGTAGATTGTAAACGTGCCGCGTTCTCTTCAAGACGGAAAATACGAACTTTACCATCTTTACCACGGAAAGCTTTCAAGCCCTCAAATGCCTCCTGACCATAGTGCAGACAAGTGGCAGCCATGTGCAGGTTAAGGATTTCGCTACTGCTTATTTCCAATTCGCCCCATGCACCATCGCGATAATTAATTCTCACGTTGTAATCTGTCTTCATATAGCCGAATGACAGATTAGACCAATCTATTTCTTTCATATTAGTATGTATATTAGTTAAATTCTGCTATCAGACAACAAAAATAACTTTTATTCTTTAGATTGTAGCTTTTCATGCAACAATTTTTCGACTTCCCGATCAGCTTTTGTCAGTTTCTCCGTACAAAATGCAATTATTTCATTGGCCTCCTTTATTTTTTCTGCCAACACATCTATTTCAAGTTCATTATTGTCAATCTGACGAACAATCTTTTCCAGGCGCTCCATAGCCTGAGAATAGGTTTCTTTTTTTACAGACATAATTTTATTAACGATTAGACGATTTACAATTAGATGATTGAAGTAACTCTGAATTTACGATTGAAGTTAGTTCTCCGTGATGCAAGCGAGTGATGATTTCGTCACCGGGAGATACCTGGGAAGCATCGGTGACGGGTTTACCTTCTTTCAGAGTGATACTATAGCCACGGGCAAGGAGTTTATCGGGAGAGGCATCAGTGATACGCTGCTGAAACAGTTCCAGGCGATGGCGCTGACGAGCCAGTAAAGCGGCAGAGACTTGCATTAAATCTTTGCTTGCTGTCAACAGGCGAAAACGTGCATCTGACAACCGATGAACCACTAATGCGGGAATACGCGCCTGGCAAGACAAGAGTCTTCCGGATTCACGTTCAAGAAAAGCAGAAGCACCTTCGCGAAGACGGGTAGACAGATATTCCAGCTGATCCGCAGCTTCATCCATACGGTTTATTAGTAATTCGGCAGCGGCAGTCGGTGTCTTCACCCGGGTATGCGCCACAGAATCAAGCACCGTGTCATCACGTTCGTGCCCAATGCCGGTAATTATGGGTAATGGAAATTGTGCACAGGCAGCTGCCAGCAGATAAGTATCAAAACCGGATAAATCGGACGTCGCTCCTCCGCCACGAATGATAACAACAACATCAAAGTCGCCTAGCCGGGCATTCACACGGTCGAGTGCAGACAGAACGGATTCTTCTACCTGATTACCCTGCATCATAGCCGGAAACAATTCCGTATAAAAGAAAAAGCCACGGGAATTGTGCTGCAACTGATGGCAGAAATCTCCGTAACCGGCAGCAGTAGCCGAAGAGATAACAGCTATACGCTGCGGCAACAGAGGCATTTCAAGTTCTTTATTTAAGGTCAGTACTCCCTCTTCTTCCAGCTGCTGCAATATCTCGCGACGGCGGCGTGCCATATCGCCCAGCGTGTAAGTTGGGTCAATATCCAGCACAGTCAGGCTATAGCCATATAGCTCATGAAACTGTACAGTCACCTTCACCAATACTTTGATACCGGAACCGAACATCTGTCCGGTTGCTTCTTCAAAATAAGGTTTCAGCAACCGAAATATATTGCTCCAGATCATCCCCCGCGCTTTGGCAATAAGATTATTGCTACGAGAATCTTTCTGTATAAACTCCAGATAACAATGTCCCGTACTGTTGGACCGCACATCACTCAGCTCCGCCTGTATCCAGTATTCATCGGGCAAGCATTGTTCCAGGCTCCGTCGCACCAACGCATTGAGATCAAAGAGAGTCAGCGCTTCCTGTTTCATTTTGCAGACTGATAAGCTTTCCACATATCAGGAATCCCGTATCCATAAATATTGTCGGGATATTTGGCACGATCTCCCGAACGGCGAACCAGTTCAATGATCTCCTTTGCCGTCAGATTGGGAAGTGCCTGCCACAAGCAAGTCACCATACCACACATGATAGGTGAAGAGAATGAAGTACCGTTGGCTCTTCTCAATACACCATCCGTCCCCATTACGTCCGAACCTAAGCCTACTGCCATTACATCAGGTTTTACACGGCCATCGGCTGTATTTCCGATAGAAGAGAAGGGAGCCAGTTCACCTTTTTTACTAATAGCACCTACCGTAAGTACATTGTCTGCATCTCCCGGAGGAGTCGTTTTTTTCCAAGGTCCCGAACCGGCATTCCCGGCACTGCACACTACAATCATACCCTTATCTGCTGCCTTTGCAGCCTGGCGAGACATCAAAGCGAAGTGGCCGTCCAGATCACGATAACGATAATCTTTTGATTTATCATCAAAAGCATAATATCCCAATGACGTATTTACCACATCTACTCCCACACTATCGGCAAATTCAATGGCAGCCGCCCAGTAATCCTGTTCCACTAAATGTTCGGAATATTCATCCTCGCTACGTAAAAGCCAGAAAGAAGCCTCAGGAGCCGTACCAATCATCACATGAGGCTGATTCATACCAATGCATGAAAGTACACACATGCCATGACTGCTCTCGGCATAAATGTCAGCTTGGGGATTTACAAAATCTTTTGTACCCAGAATGTTGATATTCTTCATCGCATCTATACTGTCAGCATTATGAAAACCTGCATCAATCACAGCAATCGTCATCCCTTGTCCTTTAAATCCTGCTTTATGCAGCTTGTCGCCATTGCTTATCCGGATCTGGCGGAGTGCCGGTCCATAGGCTTCTTTTATCCACAAAGGGGTATTTACCAATGAATCGCGTTCGGTAGCCATCGTAGGATTCTTTGGATCGGGCGCAATCCATACCTTTTCGGTAGTACGGACAAAAGGAAGTTTGGCTATCTTATCTATCAATGTCGTATCGTTGCAGGACACAGTAAC
Source organism: Bacteroides sp. HPS0048 (assembly GCF_964240755.1). NCBI lineage: Bacteria > Pseudomonadati > Bacteroidota > Bacteroidia > Bacteroidales > Bacteroidaceae > Bacteroides > Bacteroides sp. HPS0048. The sequence continues at coordinate 5,277 of NZ_CAXSVC010000058.1, forward strand.
AAAGTTGTCCCATTTTCCCATAGTGACAATATTCACACCTTTCTTACGAATAGCATCCACATACTTACGGCACACCGGTAAGTCGGTAGAGTCTATTGCCAACCGCTGTTTCTGACGACGTTCAATAGCTTTCTTTGAAAGAAACTCTTCCGGACGATCTAATGAATAAGTGGTGGCAGCCTTATCTCTGAGACTGATGCGATACTTCAATGTGTCCTGTTGCGCCGATACTCCGGTAGTAGCAAGAAGCAGAGCGCCCAAAATTAATTTTCTCATACTTTATATTCGGTTTCTATTAAAAATCTTTGTTTTCTTCAATCACAAGGCCAATCCCCCGCTGTGAAGCTATAAATGCACCACCTATCACCCGACGGTCATCATAAAACACTGCCGACTGTCCTGGAGTAATGGCAGAAGCCTCTGCAAGGAACTTCACGAACAGCCGTCCATCTTCCAATCGCTTCACCCGGCAGGGTATCGGGCGGCTGCGATAACGAATACGTACCGCCAGATTCTGGCATGATAATACTTCCTGCTCATCAATCAGGTGATCCTGATCGGCGAGCATATATCCGGCATGTAACTGTTCAACATCCCCCAGCATTACAGTGTTCTTCTGTGGATTGATTTTCAGCACGTATGCGGGTTTACCCAAAGCAATCTCAAGTCCTTTCCGCTGCCCGATTGTATAATAAGGAAACCCTTTATGCTGTCCCAACTTCACTCCTTCCGAATTGACAAACCATCCCGGACCAATCTCCGTATCCAGTTCGGGATATTGCTCACGCAGAAAATCACGATAATCTCCTCTGATAAAGCAGACTTCCATACTCTCGCCTTCTTTTGATTTGGCTTCATACCCTTTTTCACGCAGATAATCCCGTACTTTCAGCTTGGTATAGTTTCCCAAAGGGAAAATGCAACGCCTCAATACATCCTGACCCAGACGCCAAAGGAAATAGGACTGGTCTTTTTTATCATCATCTCCCGCTACGATATATATATTCCCATTACGTTCTTCCAACCGGGAGTAATGTCCGGTAGCAATCCAATTACAATTCAGGCGATCCGCCCACTCCGTCAATACACGAAACTTAAACAACGGATTGCACATCACGCAGGGATTAGGGGTTCGCCCCTGACGATATTCATCAATGAAATTCTTTACGATTGTATCTTTGAAAGGTATCCGTTCGTCGGCTACATAGTGTTCAATGCCCATTCGCGCAGCCAGTTCTCTGGCATCCTGCGGTTCATCTCCCCACACACGCATGGTTACACCTACTATTTCATATCCTTGTTCTTGTAGCATCAGGCAGGTGGCTGTGCTGTCTATACCGCCACTCATACCTACTAATACCCGCTTATTTGGTTCTTTCATGCAAAGTCTGATTATTGTATGCATGCAAATGTACAGTATTCCGCTCAGATAGCCATACGGAGCAGAAAAAAAGTGAAACAACTGCCATATAAACCAGATATCCGATGAGTATCACACAGAGGCATCAAGTATATAAAAGCAGGATGTTGTAAAATAGTTCCTTACATAGGGTATGTTTGCAATAAAAGGAGAAAGCACACAAGGGCGTAACCGAAATTTCACTTCATAATGTGGATTAATAAACCAGAACTTACGTTGGCGAATGGAATACCCTGTTTTACGAGCCAGACGCTCGAACATTTCAATGGTGGTACGACAGGATTTAATGTCAAGCAGTTCAGCAATGCAGACTTCACTCTCCCCACAGATTTTCAACACACTGCGATAAAGAGGACGCGGTAATAAATGCAGAAATGGCCAGTGAGAAGCTACTTTACTATGACAGATCTGTTGATGCCCTCCGAAAGGCATTTGCCAGGCAGGAAAACCAATAAATACAACTCCGCCGGGAGCCAGAAACTGCCGGATATGCTGCAACATTGATTTTTTATCACCAATATGCTCAATTACATCATGAATCAGGATAACGTCATACTTCTCTTTTTCAGGAGTCATATCAAAAACATTCACAGCCTTGAACTGTGCTGCACAACCCGATTCAGCAAAAAACTCACGGGCTTGCAGAATACGTGTTTCAGCCATGTCAATGCCTGTTACAGAACACTGTCGCTCGGCAAAGGGCAAAAGATTCCCCCCGTCGCCACAACCTATCTCAAGAATACGGGTAGATGAAGTGATAGGAAAAAACTCTTCCAGGTAGGGAAGAAAATACTTTCGGCTACTAACAGCCAGTTCATCAAAGTAGCGTTTGCGATTGGTATGTCTGTCCTGCATCGTTATTTTGTATTCTATATTTTGACTACAAATCTATCCATTTCTCTGAAGTATTACAAAATAATCCTGGCATAATTTGATTATTCGGGAAAAAACACTATATTTGAAAATAAGAAATCTCATAAATATGGCTAATCCAAGACTGCCGGGAATACCCGAAACTGAAGAAATCCTCTTGTACGCCAAACTAAATGAGTACAATCGGGGAAGAACATCTTTCAAAGAAGCAGGTGCTTATCTCATAGTGCTGCCACGTCCGGGATATAATAGTTATTCGCTGTGGATTTACTCGCCGGAACCCCAAAGACAATCCATCTTATTCATACACGATCTTTCGACAGATATCTATGAAGCATTACGAATGGCCAGTACCATGTTTTACTTCTCAAGACGCTGCCTGCTCATTGTGGAATATAATAAGAAAAGAATGTTGAGTAATGGAGATGATATTGTCTCTTTCGGAAAATACCGTGGGCACTATTTACACGAAATACTTAAAATAGATCCCGTATATATGAGCTGGATAGCTTATAAATATACCCCAAGAATCCCTAAACAAGAACGCTTTGTGGAAATTGCCAAAGTGTACCACTCCATACACCTGGACCTCATGCTACGGAAAGCAAAACAAAATCAGGAAACAGGACGTTTTCTGGGTAACATAGGTGATAAGGTAGCAGATCTGACCTTAAAAGTCATAAAGGTAAAAGTAGAGGATGACCCATATAAAACCCGGATAAACGGTACAACCGTACAGTTTTATATACGGCAGATTGTAACACTGACCGATACTTCCGGAAATCTGGTAGTTATCCGGTTCACGGCTAAAAGCCCAAGCGGAGAATCCTGCCGGATACCCGCCACGGAACATGCATATCAAACAGATGAAATAATACACATAAGTTCAGCGCGCGTGGCACGTATCTACAAAATACGTGGCTCGAAGTATACCCGCCTGAGCCACGTAAAATTACAGGAAGTTAGCGCTTACGCCAGTCGTCTTTAACAAAGCTGGCCGGATAGGATACTTTATCTATAACCTCTCCTTTCAAACGAATCCAGGAGGTGAAAGTACGGGTACCTTCATTCAGTTCGATCACCCGCGCTCCGTTAGGTAAGTGATTGTATACGGTGTTTCCTCCGGTATAACGCCCGTAGGCCAAAAGGATCCCTTTCCACATTACCGCATAATCATTGTCATGATCGTGTCCAACGAAAGTAGCCATAATATCACCCGATTCTTTCATCGCAGTAAACATTCCCGAATTTATTTTCGGTGCGCAGGCCCTTTCCATACGTGTACCACGCAATATCGCATTTTCATCCTCGGCAGCTTCGTTGTATTCGGGCAGGGGGATGTGAAAGAAAGCAACGGCAGGCAACGGTTGACCATTATTAGCCGCTGTATAGGCAGCACTCTGATTGCGGTACCAGGCTATCTGATCAAACGTAAACCAATTGTAACCATCAACATCCTTCATTGGAGAATAAGAATGAGAATCCATGCAATAAAGCAAAGCAGCTTCCTTTGCATCAGAAGATGACTTTACGGTCAACACATAATCCGGTGATGAAACATTACCACGGTCGGGAAGAAGATTGTAGGGAACCTCACGAATTAAATCATAAAGTTGTTCACGGGTCATCTTTTGCTCATCATCGTGGTTACCAAAAGTCACCACAAAAGGAATCTTACGGTTGGAAACCTGTTCTAATACCTTATGCATACCACTGTCTGCAGGAGCAGCATAAATAACATCGCCGGTAAATACAACCAGATCGGGATGCTCGGTATCCAACACTTCATTGATGCGTTCGAGAGCAACATCTGAAGCCGGATTACCATATTTAAAGTGTACATCGGTAAATTGTACGATCTTAAACTTACCATCCTTGTTAAACTTAAGTTTTGTGTTTTGGGCAAAGCCAGATGTAGCACCCCAAAGGGAGAAAAGCAGCACAAACAGTACTTTTAATTTAATCATGATACTAATAATTTATAAGGTTAGAATATGTGTTTGGGTAGTTTATTTACAATCCGTTTTTTCAATCAATACAGTGGCATAGGCCGATATACCTTCTTCGCGACCTGTAAAGCCCAACTTCTCTGTTGTTGTAGCTTTAATAGAAACGTCATCCACATCTATATCCATCACTTCTGCGAGTTTCGTCTGCATAACAGAAATATGTGCTTTCAGTTTCGGACGTTCTGCACAGATAGTAGCATCGATATTTCCTACTCTATACCCCTTGGTTGCAATCAATTCAACAGTTCTCTTTAATAATATCTTACTGTCAACATTCTTAAACTCTCCGGCTGTATCGGGAAAGTGATAACCAATATCACGCATATTGGCAGCTCCCAGTAAAGCGTCACAAATTGCATGTATCAGAACGTCTGCATCAGAGTGCCCTAATAATCCTTTTTCATGTTCCAGGAGAATACCTCCTAACCATAATTCACGTCCTTCTACCAACTGATGAACGTCAAACCCAAAGCCTACACGTATCTTCATCTTTATATCTTTTTCTTTAAAATCAGTAAAAAATTAATTTCAGCCCGAAGCTATCCATTTTTCTCCGGATTACATCTAAGTTGGATGGCTTTTTTAGGATTATTCACGTAGCAGAAGTAAGAAAAGCTACTAAAAAAGAAGAGGACGTGTCAGTAAAATCTTTGACACATCCTCTTGTTCTATTTGTATTATTCCGAAGTTATCTCCGACGACCAAATAAATCTCTGATACCGTCAAGATCAAAACCTAATGTGAAACGCAGTGTCTGGTCAAGCGGATTGCTTTGCGCAGTAGACACCAGGTAAGCAGCATCAAGAGAGAATACACTCATCTTAAATCCGGCACCAAAAGAGAAGTACTTACGATTACCCTTGTTCTCATGTTCATAGTGATAACCACCACGAACGGAGAATTGATTATGATAAGTATATTCTACTCCTAAAGACCATTGAATCTCTTGCAGCTCTTCCTTGAAACCACCGGGAGCATCACTGAAGGATTTAAAAATACCTTTGATTGGAGAGATATCATTATAACCCTCCGAATCCAACCAGTTTCTATATCCATCCGTGTCCCCTTCTTCAGCACCGGTTGCCGCCCGATATTGTTCTTCTGTAGGACGCGTAGGAACCATCAGCTTGTTTATATCAAGACTGAAAGCTATTGTATTAAAATCGTCTATCGGAGCCAACAACGAACCACCTAAACGAAAATTAGTAGGCAGGAATTGGCTGGAATTTCCTCCATCATAAGAGATTTTCGTACCAATATTAGAAAGGTTTAACCCGAAAGACAACATACACTCACGCTGTGCAAGCATGATATAATTTGTATAATAGAAAGCAATATCAGCTGCAAATGCAGAACCGGGAGAAACCTCTTCATCCTGTTTATAAGCCAAATCAGAGTAGATGTAACGCAAAGCAACAGCAGCAGAAAAACGCTCGGATAGCATACGCGAATAAGCCACATCTACTGCCATTTCATAAGGACTGATATTATAGGTAGGACCTGTTGTAGCATCTCCTCCCATAGGCACTTCACCCAAAGAGAAATAGCGTAACGAACCACTGATAGCCTGGTAATCACCGATACGATAATATCCGGCCAGATAAGCCAAGTCAATATCATTAACCAGTTTACGCAACCAGGGAGTATAGGAGATAGATACACCTGCGCGTCCAATCGTAAACGGATACTTCGCCGGATTCCAGTATTGTGAGTTGTTATCCGGGTCGGTAGCAGCACCTACATCTCCCATACCACCACCACGTGAGTCGGGAGCAATGTTAAGTGAATTGACACCTGTATTGATAGGATTGAACAGATCTTTCTGTGCCCATGAGCTGACAGAGAAAGCAAAAAACAATAGAAATGATATAAATATTTTCTTCATAACCAATCTTATGGATGTGTACATATAAACCGGATTTTCACTGATTTATTGTGCCAGAATGACTATTTTCTCGGTTTTCGTACTCTCCTTGCTATCACCGGAAGTAATAGAAGCACGGTAAAGATAAATACCCGGTGACAGACGCTGACCGGCGTTACTACATAGATCCCAGTCTACATAATAATAACCACCAGAAGATATTCCCTGTTCATTGTGTACCCATAACTCCCGACCTGCAAAGTCACATACAGCTATACGTACATTCAGCTCTGAACCAGGGCGGTCATGCGAAAGAATAAATGTAGTACTTTCACGAGCCGGACTCTTGCTGCAAGTTATAGAGAACAATCCGGGGCGCAATCCTTTCGCAACTTCAAATTCCAAAGATTTCACAGAAGAATTATTCATAATATCCCAGGCACGGAAAGTAAGAGTATGCTTACCCTCTGAAAGGGCCGGAATTGAAAATGCAACTGTACCCTTGGTATAACTACCTGCAACCGGAGTATAATAATCATTCAAAGAATAAGTAAGTTTACCATCAATACAAAGAGAAAGATCATGTCCAATACCGTTTCCTACAGTATTGATTCCATCTTCATCCTCCAATTCCGCTACAAAATAAGGTGTTTCATTCACCAAGCCTCCCCATGGAAAATCAGGAGTATTCAGATATACCATTATATCAGGCCCTTCACCGGAGGTAGGAATATCATCGGCTGTTCCTCCTACGAGAAAACGATCAAAAACACCACCGGCCTCTCGCTTATCGGCATCACAAGCATAGAGATTCAACAACCCCTGCTCATTGGAATAATTAATATCTAACGGCACAGGGAAAGTCAGTTCAAAGCGGCCATTACGTACAGAATCCATTCCGGAAAAAAGAATCTTGTTATGATCAGTATAAGTCACAGCTCCCTTGTCTAACGTATTAAGGGTACTAATAGTCTCCTTACTATCATAAACCAAGGGATGAACCGTTCCTGTAAAATCATCAGCAGGCTTACCATCGGGAGTAAGAATATGCCCTTTTACCGTCACTTTAGCACCAGCTCTCATAAAAGGCAATTCATCAGACGGAGGACCATCGAACTCATCCACTACCACTTTATAATCAGGATAAGTAGGCATTATGGCAGGATCCCCCATCAAATTAAAATTCAATCTATTTCCTCCATCACCACTAACTGTCAATTTAGCTAATCGAAGCACATCTCCCAACCGTAACCGTTTGCCATCCTGCAAATTAAATAACTTATCCACAAAGTTATTATTCAAAGTCTTGTTTGGACCATCATATACCACCCGTGCGGCTGCAACCATCGCAATAGCCCCCCCCTTTGCATTCAGCAATGCTAACTCACCAGCCGAAGTAGCCTCTGCATCAAAACGAGAAAACTCACATGATGCGGTAAACCATATAGATAAACGAGGAGATGACAGATTTACAACATCAGCAGAAGTCAATAAATTTTCTGATGACCAGGAAGTTGTACCACTATGCCCTGTATAATTAACGAGCATCAAACCCTGATCTAATAATTGCAATAATCGTTTATTTGCCTGAGGATAACTATAACCTGTAGCCGAAGATTCTCTCTTATAAGCATCTGCAAGGATACGTTCTCCGCGCATACCAGAAAGGGTATTATTTACTCTATCGGCAAGATCACTGGCCTGTTCCATAAAGCCTATATCATCATCATTCCCTGCCGCATCATCTCCAACAAAGCAAGTCATCCGCTTCCAAGGACCTGCATTCTTATTATATATATAATCAATTGTCTTATCAACCACAGCTTTGGCTTCATCAACCACACGAACAGGAAAACGACCTACACCAATATCAGGAATACCACTGGTCAGCGAGCTCACTTCACCTTTTACAAAACCAAAATAATCGTCAGTCATATAAGACTGTGTCTCATCCACCGAGTTTGGAAACTGGAAAGAAAGCAGAAAATCAGAAGGTTTATAATTCCTCCAACTTGCTGTAATCATGCGATTATCATAACTACAATCTCCAAAAAGTAATAGATACTTAATTCGATCTTCGGCAGAAGTCGCTTTATCATACAGCATCTTCATAAAACGACGATAAGCCGTAGCATCCGGAGTTCCGGATGAAAATTCATTGTATACTTGTGAAGCTTTCACTACCTCTACAGTAAGCCCATCCTTGTCACGATGTGCCTCTGCCAAACGTTCGGCTTGCTGAACAAAAGCAGTTCTGTCCGGCACAATAATCACCATGTCAATACCCTTCAATGCATGAAGGTTCTGATTAGAAACATCTCCCATACTCTCTACTCCACCAAAAGAAGCCGAAGTATTAACTGCCACAAATTCACGCAGGATATTACTAGCTGGAATAGTAAAGGTATAAGTGTCTCCACTCAAAGTTCCTTTGATCTGTTTATATTCTGAAGGCGAAGTAACATCCCATACAACAGTAGAAGAATTTGCACCGGAAATAACAAATGTACTTGCTTGTCCCTGAGATTGTAAAGCACGAAACGCAAGAGCCCCTCCATTCATCTGTAGCCGTTGTTTATAATTCAAGATAATATAATTCAATCGTCCTGAAATACCGGAAGCACGATTATGAGTAAGCTTTACAGTAACAGATTCCGACTTATCACCTGTCCAGAGTTGATCTAATGTACCTTCACCCGCCTTTATATAATGAGCATTAACGCTATTCGAATTAATTCCAGGAATAACTTGTGTACCAATATTTTGTCCATCAATAGCAACTGTCATTGTAGTGTTACCGGAAGAGCCTGCCCCCAAAGACCTTGCCGTAAAAACAACCCGGATACGGCCACTTTCATCGGTGATATTGGGAAGAGTAAAAGAATAACTTTGTGAATTACCTACCACATAGTCATAAGAATCATATAACTCCCGCCCCGAAGCCGCCCATGAATAGGCATCTGTCTCATGCAAAGCATATGCATTGAAAGTCTCAATAATATTGGAACTACTACCAGTACCATCTTCCACAGGAAACTCGGCCGGTTTTTCATCACTCTCTGTTAGGAAGTAATAAGCATCATCCGAATAGAAATTCTTTATACGGACAAAAGTATCACCGGTTTTCTTCCAATGAAGGGTACCACGGGCATAAAACAAGACTCCATCGCCTCCACGATATAAAGGCACCTCGGGAAGATCATCAGCGGGGTGTTCTGAGAATTTCTCCGAAAGCAGATACCCCCCATAACCATAGATCCGCACCTTATCCGGATTAGAGAATCCCATTTTCCTTAATTCAGCCTGCGTAATACGATAAACTCCGGTATCTGAGACACGTATTTTCACAAATCGTCCGGAAGAAAGAACAGAATTTTCAGTAGTTGCTAATGTGGCTGCTCTTGTTGCTGCAAGGGTGGTGGCAGAAATCGGTGTACTAATAACAGAAAGCTTAAAAGAATTAATGCGTTGATAAATCCCCTTGCGGTAAACTACCGGAACGAACCGTACGTTTAAAGAAGCCTTATCAGCAGATGTGGCAACAGAAACCTCAGTCTGAGGATAATCGGGTAAAGTTACCCCTTTCGCTATTAGTTCAACGACAGCTTCGGGAGTCAGATCTACAAACTCCGGAAACTCAATCTTTACATCATAGTTATTTAAATAGAAATCGTCAGACAAAGGAATGCTTTCAGAAATTTCCGGAAGAGTTTGGACAGCAGGTAACTTCTGCCAATCCAGCGTAATAAAACGATCCTGAGCTGAAACCGGAAATACGATAAACAATATGAGAATGTAAAGTACCCTGTACATAATAAGCATAGATTAATTTGCTAATGTGCCGGTTACCATGCAAATGTTATCACGCAGCCAACATTCTATTGGCAAACAGGCATATTACCTTATATAAAAATCGAGTAGCTTATCTCCTTCAAGGTATCCTTGCAGGTGCTGACCTACACTAACGGGCCCTACTCCTGCGGGAGTACCCGTAAACAACAGGTCGCCAATTTTCAATGTCACAAAACGGCTCACATACGCAATAATATCATCCACATGAAACAACATGTCTGCCGTACATCCGCTCTGAACCTCTTGTCCGTCAATTGTCAGGTTAAAATGTAACTGCTGAATATCAGCAAAGCGTTCAACCGGGACAAATGTACCAATAGCTGCCGAGCTATCGAATCCCTTACAGAGTTCCCAAGGTCCGCCGAATTTACGAAAACGGCGTTGCAGATCACGAGCAGTAAAATCTATTCCAACGGTCACTGCATCATAGTAACGATGCGCAAAACGTGGGGCGATATTCTTACCTAAGCGGTTAATGCGTACTACCAATTCTGTTTCATAATGCACCTCGTCCGAAAAGTCGGGGATAAAGAATGGCTTACCGTCTTTCAGTATCGCCGAATCGGGCTTCATGAAGATAACCGGCTCTTGATTTATTAACGTATGTCCCAGCTCTTTATTGTGCTGAGTATAGTTCATTCCTACAGCGATAATCTTCATTATTTGATTTCGTTAAAATTCAATCGGTTAAACATAACAGCCAAATGGGCATAAAGGGAAGTATTCTGTACTACGATATTTTCAGGAACACGGATACGGAACGGTGTAAAGTTCCAAACAGCTTTAATGCCTCCCGCCACCATTACATCAGTAATACATTGCGCTATCTCAATAGGAACAGTAAGCACACCAATATGTACGTCATATTCCTGCATTTTCTTTGCAAATTCATCCGAATGAAAAATAGGAATACCATTCAGACTGGTACCTACCAAAGCAGGATTCACATCGAAAGCAGCCACTATTTCCAGACCAAAGTGTTTCAAACCTGAGTCCTGCAACAATGCTCCACCCAAACTACCAACACCAAAAAGAAAAGCTTTATGAATATCTGTAAAGCCAAGAAAGTGTTCCAGAACAGCAATTAAGGTATCTACTTCATAGCCCACACGCGTACGCCCGGAAATATTAACGTAAGACAAGTCTTTCGCGATCTGTGAAGCATCTACATTGATTTCCTTGGATATCTGTGTAGAAGAGACGTAGCGCTCCCCTCTTTGCTTCAGCAATTTAACATTAGACAAGTACCACGGTAGTCTGCGCAAAGTAGGTTCCGGTACCTTCATATTATCTTTATGCTGTATCTGACGATCCATTGTCACTTCTTTCATGCTTTAAGATTAGAGATTGGCAAATTTACATTATTTTTTCTGAAATACAACAGAGATGTCACAGAAGCTTAACATTATTTCTACATAGCAACTTAATACTCCCTGAACATTGACAAAGGAATACTTACAGATACTCCAACCGAATGAAATTTCAGGCAATCAAAACCTACAAAAACTCCCGCCCGTAGTATTTCAGAAACTCCCACAGAATAGCCTATTTCCGTATAAGGTTTCCGGTCATATACAAATACCGAGCGGAGATGTAACGCTTCATCAAACCTCTTTTTTCTCAGAAAAGGAAGTTGCTTCAATAACAGATAAGGAGTATACCAGGAAAGATTGACTTGTGCCCAACGGGTGTTATTGGAATAAGCATAATTATCAAGCAAAGCGAAACCCGTATCAAACGTTCGTTCCGTAAACGGCAGACTTGTTGTTGCAAAATGTTTAAAATCGGGAAATTGCATCTTGTCAACATCCCAAAAAGCACCTGCATTCACATACCAATTAAAACGATTAAACATGCCGAATCCAACCTTTTGCCGAGCTGAAAACTCAGTCAGATGATAAGAAGGGGATAGCTTCGCTCCATCCAAAGGAAATGCACGATCATAACGGAGTGTAAAGGTGGGAAAGAGTGATTCTTCATAAACCTTTCTCCCACGTATCATTCGGTAATAATACGCCGGTGTATATTCCAACGCAAACGAAGCTTTTAATAATTCATTCTCTGGCATCAGTACAAAAGAACTGTTGGCGGGAATGTTAGGTTCTGCTTTTCGCTTAAACCAACTCCTCGATATATGATTCTCCAGCATTTTACGCTGCTGCCAGGTAAGTGAGGCAGAAAAAAGCAATCCATTGGTCAACTCTATCTCATGCCCAATAAGCAAGAAACGTTTATCATACAACTTCACATCATTACGCCCAAAGAAAGAGGAGGCAATAGAATTTATAAATCTGGATTCTCCGTTTTCTCCATTATAATCGGCAGAAAGCACACCACCCGACAACAAAAGTTGTCCATTACGCCGCGGAGCATAATTCAATGTTACTTTCCCTTCTCCTACCAGCGATTTACGGGCAGCAGGGCCGACGCATTAAAATGCGCTGTCCTGTAAAAGTGTTGACAGGTATTTTTCATCCCATCCTGCTTTCAGCCTT
>NZ_CAXSVC010000059.1:0-16445 GCF_964240755.1 Bacteroides sp. HPS0048
AAAGGTAGCCCCGTGTCCCGGGAAACCCGGCAAGGCGGCCCTGCGGGCTGGTTGCCGTGAAATAATCATCCTCGCTGCGCTTGCGGTATTTTTTCACGGCAAGCCTTGCGGGATTCCGGACCGGGGCGGAAAAGCCTTCAGGAAATAAAATACCGTTCGGTTTGAATGGATATATGTAAAAACAAAAAACAGAAGATAACATGGAAACAAGAAACAATCAGACAGTGGCTTTCACGGGACACCGTAAGGAACGTATTCTGCAAGGGTCCGGAAACGATTCCCGGATACTTGCACAAATCAGGGAAGCTGTGACCGGAGTGGTAACAGAACTGTACGGGCAGGGATACAAGGAATACTACACCGGGATGGCCAGCGGATTTGATATGACTGCTGCGGAGGCGGTCTTGCAGGTCAGGGAGAGATACGAAGATATCAAGCTCATAGCGGCAGTACCTTTTCGGAAACAGCCCTTGTGGTTTGAAGCGGAAGACCAGCTGTTGTATGCCCGTCTGTTGGAAAGGATGGACCGGGTGGTCATGGTTTCCGAGAATTACCACAAGGGCTGCTACCTTCGCAGGGATGAATACATGGTGCGTAAAGCGGATACAGTCATAGCCTATTGGGATCTTGTACCGAAAGGGGGAACATTCTACACGGTGAACAAGGCGTTGGAAAGCGGAAAGTCGGTCATCAATCTTTATGAAAGGATGAAATAGCGGCTGTCTGTATTGGAATGGAAAAGCGAAGTGTGAAAGCCGGTCGGCCTTCACACTTCGCTTCTTTTCATATATACATTACCTATTCCTCAGAACCGGAAGAGAGGGCACGCTGTTTCCTCCGTTCCTCCTTCTTCGCTTTCTGTTGCTTCTTCTTGACCTCCATTTCAGCCATAATCTGCTTTAAGGGCTTGACCGTTTCCGGGTTTTCACGCTTGAATCGTTTGAAATAGATACTTTCAATGAACTGCGGAAGCGGGGCTTTCCATGCCTCCTGCTTGTGGTTGTCTATCTTGCCGAGCTTGTCGGGGTTCAGACCCAGTTCACGGGCCATCTGTACCTGCTTGTCCGAAAGGCGGTGACGCTTCTGCGCCACCATCCATTTTTCCAATATCGCTTTTGTCATTGCCATCGTTCATTTTTTTTGCAAAGATAGAATTTTTGCATTGATTTCTCTTAAATACTTGTTTGTCAGCATTATCTTATAGTCCATACCTGTTGGCGGAATTAAATTATAGGTATAGGCGTTTAGTGCGCACTAACTTTATGGATTTTGCCTACTTTTGCAGGCATGGAACAACGCGATAAATTCAAAGGAGTGGAATCAATCAAATTTTATAGTCGTTTTACCGATGATGCCTCATGCCTTGAGTACTTGTCCTCGATAAAGTGGGCAGACGGCTTCAAATGCAAGAAATGCGGTCATACCAATTATTGCAATGACAGATATCCCTATTCTCGCCGTTGTACACGCTGTAAGTATGACGAGAGCGTTACCAGCGGAAGCATGTTCGACAAGATAAAATTCCCGCTTGTCTACGCTTTCCACATAGCCTTCAAAATATCGACAAAGAAGAAATGGATGTCCTCTTTGGAACTGGCGGAAGAATATTGTATGCGTCAGAAAACCGTATGGGAATTCAAGCGTAAGATACAGAAAGCCATGCGGAGCAGCGGTAATTATCCTCTTAAAGGAGAGGTACATGTCGATGAGTTTTATATCGGAGGAGAAGAGGAAGGAATCATTGGACGAAGCACGGAAGGCAAAAAGAAGCTTGTGATAGTCGCGTTGGAGATTGTCCGAGACGGCGTGGGACGTGCGTATGCCCAAGTGATAGATGATGCTTCGGCAAGTTCTTTTCGTCCGTTCTTCGACAGATACATATCAAAGGACGCAAAAGTCATAACCGATGAATGGTCAGGCTACCTGCCGTTAAAGAAAGATTATCCAAAATTGGAGCAACGCCCTTCGGATAAGGGCAAAGGGCATCCACAGATTCATATTCACATCATGAACATAAAGGGATGGTTGCGTGGAATACACCACCATTGCTCCAAAGAGCATCTTCAAGGATACCTTGACGAGTATCATTTCAGGTTCAACCGCCGTAATAATATGGACACAATCTTCGATATGCTACTTCGTCGAATGATTTGTCAAAAGAAAACTGACTGATAATCAGCTGTGAATGTAGTGCGCTCTAAACGCCTATACCTATAAATTATAAAAGATTTATGTTTAAAAAGTTGTGCATATTGTTGATATTTAGTAAATTAAAGGTGACTAAACTTTTAATAGACAAATATCGTATGCACAACTTATATGCAATATTCGCAAAATTACTGAACATATGCAAGCAAATTGCCGGCAATTTAGTCAATGAATCCGGGAATGTACCAAGACGAGGAGTCGTCCCTAAATTCTCAGACCTTGAAGTAGTGGCTTTGAACATGGCATCAGAGGCTGTTGGTATTGACAGTGAGTCGCTGTTGTTTGCAAAGCTACAGGAATATAGGGTTGAAATACCCAACCTTATTTCCCGCCGACAATACAATGACAGGCGTAAAATAACTTCCTCCCTATGTAATGCAATCCGAGAAAGAATGGTTTCTAAAATGGATGGTGGTGAAGACTATTTCTGTATTGATTCGAAACCGATAGAAGTATGTCGTATTGCCCGTTCCAAACGTTGCAGTATGGGAAAGAAGGATTTTAGAAAAGCACCTGGGGTAGGATACTGCGCATCACAAAGCATGTATTATTATGGGTATAAACTCCATGCAGTCTGCTGGTTAAGTGGTATCATCCATTCCTTTGACCTCACTAAGGCAAGTGTGCATGACATTCATTACCTGAAGGATGTGAAAGTGGATTATAGTAATTGTACAGTCATAGGGGACAGAGGATATATAAGTGCCCAAGTGCAATTGGATTTGTTTGAAACTGCCAATATCAGATTGGAGGTACCATACAGATGTAATCAAAAAGAATGGAAGCCAACATTCCCAGCTTTTGCCAAAGCGAGAAAAAGAATTGAAACCCTATTCTCGCAATTGTGTGACCAGTTTATGATTATAAGGAATTATGCGAAAGATACAGATGGATTGTTTGCCCGGATTATTGGGAAGATTAGCGCACTTACAATCCTTCAATATATTAACTACAAAAATGAAAAGCCTATTGGCAGAGTTAAATATGCGCTATTTTAATTCCGCCAACAGGTCATGCTAATAAAACTATATAAAGTTTTCGTTGTCGGCACAGAATGTAGCCGTGCATACCACCTTGCCTGTTCCTACGTTCGTAACCTGGAAGGTGTAATCCCCTTGCCAGGCCTCGCTTTTGAGCGAATCGAATGCTTTCCGGCAAGCCTCATAAACCTGTTTGTCACATTCTTCTATCGTACCTTTCTTGGTGAAGAGCTTGCCGGTGATACCGAGGGCTGACTGGAAGGCGTTCTCTATTTTCCCCATCTCTTCGAGAAAGTCGGGGTGTGAGGCCGACATGCTGGAGAAGCCGTAGGTGTAAGTCACTTCCGTCACAGGATCGTCATCATCGCTGCAAGCGGTGAAGGTGAAAGTAAGGATGGCGACAGCCATCATCGTCAGCAGTGCTGACATTTTTTTGATTGAACTTTTCATTTTGATTTATTGTTTTTGAAATTTACAATACTTCGGTAAATTTTTACCGAAAAATTAAAAGTTAAACAATAGAACCGGCAAAAGCTGGTTCGAAAACACTAAAGAGGTCATTGAAATGTTGTCAAAAACGAATGGTTAAGCATGAAGAAATGTACTGAAAAAAGAGTGCTAACCTGCTGGTAATAAAGGTGGAAAGTATTGCATAATTCGTTGATTTTTAGTAAATTAGAAGTCTCCCAACTCTTCTGATTATGACTAAAGAAACACTCCTTATGCAATACCAATCCGAGTGCCTATCGGCTCTCAAATCAGTCGTGAATATACACAAACCTTTTGAAAAAACGTTCATGGATGCAATGAAATTATTCATGGCCATCCCTGATCGTATAAACTTCCTCCAATTGGGTAGGTATGGACGTTTTTCGGAACAGACCTACCGTAACCTTTTTGAGCATGAAACTTTCGACTGGTTTGCGTTCAACGGCTCTATCATCAGCAAGCATCTCACAGGTAAAAGAAAAGCCATCGCCATCGATCCTTCCTATATCCCCAAATCAGGCAAGAAGACACCTTGGATAGGTTACTTCTGGTCTGGTTGTGCAGGAGAGTACAAGCGTGGATTGGAAATCATGGGCATCGGTGTCATAGACATCGACAACCATGAATGCATGACTTTAGGTTCCATTCAGACACCGGATTGTAAAACCTTGGATAATATGGACAAGAACCTGGTTGACTGGTATAGTAGCTATCTCATCAGTAGAAAAGACAAGCCTACAGAGCATATCCAAAACGCTGGTTGCAGACGCATTCTTTTCCAAGGAAACTTTCATAACGCCTATGTGTGAGAGTGATTTCCATGTCATCAGCCGCTTTAGGAATGACGTAGTCCTATACTATCCGACATTGGAAAAGAAAACAGGAAAACGTGGCCATCCAAAGTGGTTTGACGGAAGAATCGACTTTGCCAATCTGGATCTGACCCGGTGCAAGGAATACGAGGTGAACAAAGGAAAGCTATACGGATTGAGGGTATATGCAAAAGCTCTCAAAAGGTATGTTTCCTTAGCCATCTGGTATCCGATGGACGGGAGGACAGACAAGTGGCAGCTTTACTTCTCTACAGACGATTCGATGGATGGACGGGAGGTTCTGGATTATTACAGAACCAGGTTCCAATTGGAATTTTGAGAGATGGTAAGCAACATGCAGGAATCACCAACTGTCAGTCAACCGACTTCAGAAAGTTGGATTTTCACTTCAATGCATCGCTTGCTGCTGTCAACTTGGCCAAAGCGGCATGTAAGAGGCTCGGAATAACCTATTCCATATCCTCCTGCAAGTCTTTTATACACAATGCTTATATGCTTGAACGATTTATTTGCGTGTTCGGGATTAACCCAGACATGCAAGTTATTGACAAACTTTTCAAAGAACTCATTTTATTTACTGCCAGAGCCGCTTAGGCGTGGCTATTTTTTAACGAACTATTGAATTTATAAATTCTGACATATTGGCTGAATAAAGATTGCCATAGTTTTCAGCATTATACACCATAACATGGCTTCCGACAGTATTGATGAACAGCCGGTAATAGAGGTCGCGCATAGCCACCTCCTTGTTATCGGTTATTTGTTCGATAAAGGTGGAGGTGAAACGGTTGCTCATCCACACTTTCATCTCTGAATTGAAGACATCAGCCTTGGATGTTTCGTCGCCGTTGGCCGCAGTGACGAACAGCATCCCGGGGATGCCCTCGCACTGCTTCATCACACCGCCCGAAAAACAAGCCTCCACCATCATGAGAAGTTTACGGTAACGCCTTTTGCGGTTCATATCCTCAAAAACAGAAGACAGTTTATCGCCTGTCATGGCGTAAGCTTCCTCATCCCAACACATGGCCCCCGGCACACCGTGTCCGCTCCAGAAAACGAACAGGTTGTCGTTCTCAGTAGATTCGATTACCGTGGGCAGTTTTTCGCTTTTTTCGCCACTGAGAATGGCAAGTATATCTTTTGTATTCAACGATGACATACGATAATCAATCTCTACATTTTCGTATACATTGTTTCCCCCGATAGTCACCTGTATGACTCCCTTGTTGGGATTTGATATATTATCGGCTATGTCATCCTCGACAATGAGAATGATACGGTCGTCGGTATATCCGGCTTGTCTGAGCTGCTGATAGATAGCGAGCACATCTGCCTGATGGCGGTAATTGGTCCATTCCTTGGAGGAAGCGACAAGGAGTGCCCAGTTGCCGGTATGTGCAGGGTAATTGAATTCTCCTGAATTGTCGAAATCCTGCATCCGGGAGGCTTTCCAGTTCCAACCGGCAAGTGTCGCATCCGTGCGGTTCCCCCCGTCGCTGGTGTTATAGTCAAGGATGATGTACTGTCCGTTGTAAACCTTGAAATTATAGTAAGTGGTGGCAAGTACATTGGTAAACACCTTGGCATCGAACCTTAAATGTCCTGACGCTCCACGGACATAGGGCGACTTTCCGGCAGCGAGCGCATCCACCACAAGCCCCATATCCTCACCTGTCCAGCTGCCCATGTTCAAGCCTTCACCCGAAACAACGGCCCTTAATGATTTCTGTAACGACAACTCCGGTCTGAACTGCTGGTACCATGCGGCATAGCCGATGAGCATAGCGGCATCGTAGAGCTGAGATTCTCCAAGAGTAGGCGTAGCATTGAAAAAGGTCCTGTAACTTACGTCAAACCCCGACTCAGGGTCGGCACCAAATGCGACTCCCTCTATGCCTTCGGCGGCATCACCGTGAATCTTGAGTACATCCGCACCGTAGGCGGTATCCGAAAACAACATCCGCGGTACACTGCGCCCGTTCAGACTTTGTGCTTTATGCGCTTCAAGCATCGGCTTCATCTCTTCTATTTCAGAGGGGATACATATCACATACTCTGCACCTGACTGCATGGCTTGGCGAGACACATCAGCTATATTGTCAGAGGTGTAAGCATAGCATCCCATGTTTTCCAAGCCCAGTTCGCGTGCTTGAAATGCGAACCAGTCAATGAACGTTTGTCCGTAACCGTCGTTCTCCTTGACCAAAAGTGCCACACTTTTACCCTCATAGTTAATCACCTTGGAGAGAAGCACCTCACATTGCGTAATGTCGGTCTCGGTCATCGCCCAAAGATAGCCTGTCGATGCGTATGCACGAACCAGTTGTTCGGCGGTGGCGAGAGTGAAGAATGTTTTGCCCACAATAGTCAGTTCCGCCGCGAGGATTGCCGCATTGGAAGAATACAGCCCGCCGATTACGGCATACACCTCGTCGTTGAATGCCAGCGACCGGGCAAGTTCCCGCACATCGGTCTTTGCCTCATCGTAGTATTCAAACTTTAACCTTATACCCGCTTCGTGGTTCTTGAATGCACGCTCAAAGTTGGTTGTAAACATTCCCAATGTCCTTTTCCAATGCACATCAAGCCCTTTCTCCATGGGAAGCACCACGGCAACAACCTTCTCTGTCCACTGCTTGTTGTCAGGAGACAGGGAAGGCTCATCGTCCGAACAGCTCCACAGACCAATCAGGCAGAGGAGCGGTGCAATAAGTTTAATAACCACTTGTTTCATAATACTCTTTCTCAAAAATCATAGCCTGAGGGCGCATTCCATTGACTAAGCTGCTGAAATCATTCACGTATCGGGGTGCGACCAGCCAGTCGGCATACCCGCTTTCAAGACCGTAAAGTTGGTTCTCCGGCATATCCCCTGTGACGACCCATTCCGTCAGATACCTGTAAATCAATTGGTCAATATGCTTAATGACCGAACCCGTAATCCGGTTGGAGAGGCTTGACTGATCGATGTCCATACCTGCAAGGTACGGTGAGACCTCAAATTCACGGGAGTAGCGGTATATACCGGCGTTGGAGCCACCTGCCACCGGAAAGATGAAGTCGTAATCAACCGCCCAATCGCTCATTTTCCGGTAAGCGAGCGAAGCCGACACATATCCCGTCCAATCATCCGCCAGATACTCCACATCGCAGTCACTGCCATAGCCTGCAATAAAACCGTCCTTGGCTATGTTGATGGGGCTGTCGGTATTATTGGCAAGCAGCACCAGAGGTGTCATCTCAGAACATTTTCTTGCACATACTCCTGCAAGGTATGAAGCCCCGAACATCGAAATCTGGAAGGTATGGATGTTCTCGTCCTTATACTGTTTCCGGCTTTCAAAAAGCAGAATACTTTTGTTGGGTGTCAAGTCGTGTTCTGCCAGATAAAGTTCCGCCATTGGCTCATAATCACTGCTACCTAATACAAAAAGCACGGGTATGCTGCTTTGGGGACGTTCAAGCCAGTCCGCAAAAATTTTCTCAGCCTCTTGCAGGGATTCCGGGGAGTAGATATAGATGTCTATATCTCCGTTTTCCATCTTGAATCTCTGAACACCCTCAAGTATACGGTCATTATAGCTCATGTCACCCAATCCCCCCGGAGAGAAGAGAAAAACAATCTGTGGTGCCGGAGATTCCGGCTCCAACTCATCGGTATGATTACAGGATGACAACGCTCCTGTTACCAGGAACGTTGTCATTGCCAAGATAGCGCGGAAAGTATTGTGCATACTAATCAAACTTATGACCACATTCGGAGCATGTATATGGTCCGGATGCAAATGTTTTCCACTTATGACCACAATTGGGACATTTTTCAGTCCATCTTGCCGGGAAGTATTGGTCTATAGCAAGATTATCCCCGTCCATGTATTCCTCCGGAACGATTACGACTGTCATGTCCGGTTCTTTGAAATTCTTGAGAGCATTGAACGAAACGGTGTAAAAGATACTTTCGTCCGAACCGGGTGTGAGTGAGATTCTGCCGCAGTTGTCAGGGAGTTTGACTGTGCGTTGCTTTCCGTCCCACTGATCGAGAATGAACTTCTCACACACTCCATGGGCAGCCTCCTTTGAGTCTGCTACCAATATAAACCGGGCAGCATCATCCTTTTTCTGATAGAGATTTCCGGCATCAGCTTGGTCGACTATTATCTTGTCGATATTCTCCAACATTTTTTCTCCAGACGGTCCTTGTGGCTCATCGTCGTTGCTGTAAGCAGTGAAAGCGAGCATTGCCATCACTGAAGCAAACATGATTGTTAAAAATTTCTTTACCATAACAAGTTGTTTTTTAATTGATTGTTACCCGTTGGCGGAATTAATTTAAGTTGATAAAGATGAGTAAAAAGTTGCACATATCGTTGATTTTTAGTAACTTAGCGACAATCAAAACATTAAGTTCAAACCATCGTATGTACAACCTTTATACAAAATTCGTCAAAATACTTGAGATATGCAAGCAATTCTCTGAAAATCTCGTCAATGAATCGGGTAATGTTCCACGCCGTGGTCCTGTTCCTAAGTTTTCTGACTTGGAAGTAGTGGCACTGTCCCTGACAGCAGAGACAGAGAGCATTGATAGTGAGAAGTGGTTGTTCGACTATAAATTGCAAGAGTACAAGGACTGCATTCCCAATCTCATATCAAGGAGACAGTTCAATGACCGCAGGAAGAAAACTGCAGGCTTGTGTGAGGAACTGCGCAAAAGGGTTGCCATGGAAATGGATGGTGGAGAGGAACAATTCTTTGTTGACTCCAAGCCAATAGAGGTCTGTAGGGTTGCAAGAGGGAAACGATGCAAGATGGGACGTACCGGTGATTTCTCGCAAGCTCCAGACTTCGGTTTCTGCGCTTCGCAGAACACGTATTATTTTGGTTATAAGTTACACGCTCTCTGTTGGTTATGTGGAGTTATCCATTCCTATGATCTCTCAAAGGCAAGTGCGGCTGATCTCCATTATATGAAGGATGTGAAACATGCTTATCACGACTGTAGCATCTATGGCGACAAAGGGTATATTGGAGCTGATGTACAGCTTGACTTGTTCGAAACCGCACACATAAGACTGGAGTGTCCGTATCGGCTCAACCAGAAGGACTGGAAGCCGACATTCATTCCGTTTGCAAAGGCAAGAAAGAGGATTGAGACAATATTCTCACAACTTACAGACCAGTTCTTGGCCATCAGAAACTATGCGAAAATAACGAATGGTTTGTTTGCCAGAATCATCGGCAAAATTAGTGCACTTACCATTCTGCAATACGTAAACTTCATCAACAACAAGCCCATTGGCAGAATTAAGTATGCACTAAATTAATTCCGCCAACGGGTAGTCCATAATATATAAGTGCCAATATTGGCAAAAAAATAATATAATCCTTGCATGGACGGATTATAGTCATTACCTTTGTATTGTAAAAAAATGCCAATATTGGCAGAAATTTAATGTGATGATGGAAATAAAAAGAGACAGATATCTTCAGCAACTGATAGAAAGCCGTCAAGATGGTTTTATCAAGGTAGTGACAGGAATCCGCAGATGCGGCAAGTCATACCTGCTGAATGTTTTATTCTACCACTATTTGTTGGAAAATGGAATTGCAGATGATCACATTATCCGGATTGACCTTGAAGATCGGATGAACAAGGATTTAAGGAATCCGGATATGATGCTTCACTATGTTCACGACAGAATCAAGGACAAGGAACTTTACTATATCATTATTGATGAGGTACAGCTGATGGATGAATTTGTCGATGTATTGAACAGTTTCCGCCATATCGAAAATGCCGATACGTATGTAACAGGAAGCAATTCCCATTTCCTGTCATCCGATATTCCAACGGAGTTTAGAGGCCGGGGAGAGACGATTCATGTAAATCCTCTGTCTTTTTCTGAATTTTATTTGGCTAAAGGTGGAGACAAACAAGATGCGTGGCGCGAATACTTCACCTACGGTGGTTTACCTCTTGTCCAGTCATTTGAAACCGAACAAAAGAAGATAAACTATCTGAAAAATCTATTTGAGACTGTTTATTTGGCAGATATTATCGAGAGGCACAAAATCAAGAATGAGAATGAAATGCGTGAATTACTTCTCATTATGGCATCATCTATAGGTGCTCCATGCAACCCTACAAAATTGTCGAATACTTTCAAAAGTTTGAAAAATGTGAAAATTGGCAGTCAAACTATTTCCAAATATCTGAACTACTTGTCAGAATCGTTCCTCTTGAATAGGGCTGTACGTTACGACGTTAAAGGAAAGAAGTACATCAATACGCTTTCCAAGTATTATTTTACGGACATTGGCTTAAGAAATGCCATTCTTGATATGCGCCAACAAGAGGAAACGCATATCATGGAAAACATCATTTACAATGAATTGATTGTCCGTGGTTATAGTGTCGATGTTGGAATGGTGGAGATAAAGAAGCCGGATAAGGACGGGAAGTGGACTCGCATCCACCTTGAAGTGGATTTTATAGCGACTCTTGGCAGCAAGAAGTACTATATACAGTCGGCATTGTCTATACCGGATAGAGAGAAAGAAATACAGGAATCCCGTTCGTTGACGAATATCAATGATTCATTCAAGAAAATCATTGTTGTCAAAGATCACATTATGCCTCGCCGAAATGAGGAAGGGATTCTCACAGTCGGGTTATTTGATTTCTTACTCAAAGAAGATAGTTTAGATATATAAACACATAAGTGTCGTCAATAATAAAAGTCAATCAGAAAAATATAGTAAAATATTGTCGATGAAGACCATTCTTGAACTTTCGCATATAAAAGCAAGACAGTATTTCTTGGAATCGCAAAACTATTGTAATATGCAGTTTCCCAAATACATAGATTTTAAGCCCGTGATAGAATATGTCCAAAATTCTGTCGGAAATAAAGAATTGAGAGACATTCTAAAAGATCCTAAGAGAATGCCTTCTGATTATGAAAACGTAAATCATAAGATGTTAGTCAAGAAGGATGCACAGTATTCATATAGGCCTATTCAGTTAATTAATCCATACCTTTATTATCTGCTTGTCAAGGCTATGACAAATAAGAGTAGTTGGAAGGAGATAAAAGATCGCTTTGCTGAGCTGAAAGTACCAAACATAGAAGTTGCGAGTATTCCTAAAGTTAAAGGAGACACAGACAAATCACATATGTCAGCATCAGTAAGTTCTTGGTGGGAAAATGTTGAACAAAGAAGCCTTGAGTTAGCTTTGTCTTATAGATATATGTTTGTTACCGATATTACGAATTGTTACTGTGCTATATATACTCATACCATTGCGTGGGCATTGATGGGAAAAGAACAAGCTAAAGAAAAACGCAATAAGTCAGGACTATTGGGAAATATTATTGACAACTATATGCAAGGTATGCAATATGGTCAAACAAATGGTATACCTCAGGGAAGTACGTTATCTGACTTTATTGCAGAAATAGTACTTGCGTATGCAGATAAGCTACTTAGCGAAAGACTAAATACAAATGGAATATCTAACTATCATATAGTAAGATACCGAGATGACTATCGTATTTTTTGCAATTCAAAAGAGGATACAGAACGAATAGCATTCTTTCTTCAAGAAGTTCTTGCAGAACTCAATTTTCAATTGAATGGGAAAAAGACATATCTGACAGAAGATGTCATCAGTGATTCTATAAAACCTGATAAGAAAGCATATATTTCAGAAGGTCCAATTTATAGGAAAACGCAGAAAAGGATATACTCTACAATGTCCAATCTTCAGCAGGAGGCTCTTTTTATATACCAATTTTCCAAAAAACATCCAAACAGCGGTACACTAATAAAACTTTTAACAACTTTTGCCCAAAGATTGAACAAAAAAATTGCGATTTGTGGCGATTACCTTGTGATGATATCAATTTTCACAGAAATAGCACTATATAGTCCGAAAACGTACAAGGTAATTCTTTCTATCATCAGTAAACTCCTTAGTAAAATTCCTTCGACAGATGAAAGAGAGCGAATTGTTAATAATGTTTATGCGAAGTTTCAGAGGTTTCCGAATATTGGCGAAATTCAAATATGGATTCAACGTATAGCATTTAATTTGCCTCACCCTGTTACATATACTGAAAATATATGTAAAATCGTAAATGGTGAGACTGGCGTTAATTTATGGAATAATGATTGGGTAGATGAACCCTATAAGGGTGCGTTTCCTCAATATAAAATTTGCACTGAATGGGTAAGGGATAGTTACACTCCAGTAATAGACATTGATGAAATTAGTTTGTTCAACATTTATTGATAACACTTATATATATTGACAGTTATGGAACTAAGATATTGCTTAAACCAAGGTATATTGGAACGTATTTCAAAAATACTAGGAGATACATCGAATGGACTTACTGGATCTGAAATATCTTATTTCCTTCAGCAGTGTAATATTAAAGATGTGACTCCTGAAATAACGAAATGGAAAAGGCTTTACAGTGCACTTGCATCCGTTCAGAACTTTGATAAATGTTCAAACAAAATATTGAGATTCATCCAAATTGTATTGAACCCTGCGCGTTTTACAGATAATCAAATTTTTGAGACAAAAAGAAAGGCGATTAATGAATGCCTATCTTATGTAGGTTATGAATTACAATCAAACGGCCGTTTTAGGGTCGTTACTACTGCAAAAACTATTAGTGAAGCCCAACAACGTGCAAATGACCTTTTAGTAAATCTTCAGATGAGGAATGCACATCAAGAAATATTCAAATATTGCACAACAGAACTAGTTGATAAGAACTACTTTCATGCTGTATTTGAAGCTTGCAAAGGGTTATTTGCAAGAATACGGCAACTGTCATTAATTAATACTGATGGAATACGGTTAGTGGAATATGTGTTTAATCATCCTATATTGGTAATCAATTCGTATAAATCCAAACAGGAAAAAGATGAACAGAAAGGTTTCGAGGCAATCTTAGAAGGTTTGTGCAATATGTTTAGGAATCCAGAAGCTCATCAACCAAAAATTGAGTGGCCAGTGAGTGAACAAGATGCTTTAGAAATTTTGTCTTTGATTTCTTACTGTCATAGGAGATTAGATAATGCCAAAAGAGTTGAATAATACTTAAAAATCAAAGGCAGGCCGATATCACATCGACATGCCTTCTGAAACTATGACAGCAAAAAGAAACAATTAAACGAATTCATCTATATCGAATGCCTCTGTCTTATTTTTTGTATTATCCATTTCTGAAATTTGCGAGTCATCACAAAGCATACTATCAATAAGATTTCCTATCTTCTTTTTGATAGCGTCTTCATTCCGCATAATTCTGATGACTTCTTCTTCAGATAGACAGATGCGTGGGGCACGAACTGCAGGATTTCTTTTTATGCCAAAAGATTCTGCTTCTGACTGCGGTACTGCTTGTTGTTTTTTGTCCTTCATATTCGATTCCATATTTACATGTATTTATTCCAATCAATTCCAATCTGTTCCAAAGACTGTTTTGATGTCTCTTTTCCATTTGGCATATTTTCTTTGAGCAGTTTTTCCAATTGGCTTTGAGTACTCAGTTCGGTTGAAAAAAAACTGAACAGGTCTGTATCCTGAAGTTGGTACAGGGTTTCGGCAGCATTTCGGATTTTCTTTCTGTCATCCGTTCCCGAAATAAGCACATCAGCGACATTGTTCAGTTCTTCAAAAGTCAATGCCCTTGAAAAATCCGGGTCAGGAACGCACCCGTCATTTGACATGAGTTCCCGTTTTTCTGATTCAGTCAGTCCTTTTTTGGGAGTAAAGTCATCAATCACGTCATCCGTATTTATATCCTTATCCTCCTCTATGGGTTCCTTTTTCATAGGTTCAGAACGTGTGGGAGTTTTTCTCGCCACTTCCGGGTCTTCAAGATAGACTATCTTCGTCTTGCCGATTACTTCATTGTACTCGTCCAGGGGATTCGGCTGCGTTTCGGTTTTCTTTTCATGCCCGACTTTTAGGATATCGTTCTCCGCTTGTGCGATCCATGCTTCAGCCTTGTCCAGTCTTGCCCTATACCGGGCTTTCCTTGCTTTTTCCACCATTCGTTTTTTACGTGATTTCCATAACCGGATACGTGCCATACGCATATAACGAAGCTGATTGTCCCAGAATTTATAAACTTTCGGACTGAATATAAACATCCATACCTTATATAATATATAGGTTGCCGACATGGCTTTTACTGAAAAATAAATTAATGTTGTTTCCATGACTATTGAATTTTAGGGGGTGAAAAACGGTCTTTATACATTCGGGTGATTTCCTCGATGTTGAGTTCTATATGCTCGGCTATGATGTTACTGATATAGCTCGCGATACTTACTTCGGGAGCTATCACATTGAGATAATTCTTTATCTCGTCGTA
Source organism: Bacteroides sp. HPS0048 (assembly GCF_964240755.1). Taxonomy (NCBI): domain Bacteria; kingdom Pseudomonadati; phylum Bacteroidota; class Bacteroidia; order Bacteroidales; family Bacteroidaceae; genus Bacteroides; species Bacteroides sp. HPS0048. Next base: position 14,914 of record NZ_CAXSVC010000059.1, read on the forward strand.
CAGCTTGCGGTTCAGGTACACCTGGATACGTCCGGGCATGGGGGTATTCACCAGATACTTCTGACGGAAACCGCTTTCACTTTTACGCTTTGGGTGAGGTTCGGGATTTTCCGAGGCTGTTTCCTTTTCCTTATCCGGCCTTTTATCGGTTTCCTCTGCTGGAACTTCTACCACGATGACATCCTCTTTCTCAATGGCATCAGGAATGTTACCGACCATATACCCCCTGATTTCCTCTTCATTTACTTTTACTATATTCTTTGCCATACCTCAATTACAGGTTAAATTTTACAATCAGTTCATTTGCCAGTTCCTGCAATCCGCTGCCTTTAAGTTGTCCTGCCGGCGGTGGAAGGAGTGAACAGCGGAAATAGGTGCGGGTCCGGGATGAGAGTTCCTTGTCATAACGGCAGAGGTCCGGAATGGCTGAATCCAGAATTTTCAGCCCCTGTTTCTTCATCAGTGCCATATAGTTGTCAAGCACTTCAGTATTGCTTCTTTTCTTTACCTTGGTCCAGAACAGGAACACGTCTTTCAAAGGAATATTCTTCCGGTTTTCCAAAAACTTCATGACGCTTTTGGCAAAGACAAAACTGCTGTCCATAACGAAATTGTCAGCGGCAATGGGGGTCAATACATAATCCACATTGAAAATGGTCTGCAACACACCGGATATGTCCATAGACCCTGGCAAATCTATGAAAACGATATCAAAATCTGCTTTTGCCGCCAACTCTCCGGCCACCTGGCGTGCATTCTCCGGCTTTGCCTGCCTGATAGGATAAATCCTGCACCCCCTAAGCCTCTGCTCTTCCAACAGCACCATGTACTTCTTGTTCTTCTCCACCATCTCCATGTCCCGTTCCCTCAGATTGAACAGGCTGCGCTGGGTGGAGTCACAATCAACGATGGCCACACTCTTATCCATCGAATAATTCAGGAGACTGGCAAGCGTTACCAGCATGGTACTTTTGCCGACCCCACCTTTCTGGTTGCTGACCGCAACGAATAACGGATTCTTCTTCATAACTGAACTTTTTTAATGGTTTATTACACTATTGTTTTACTTGTCTGTTGTTTACTTTGTGACAAGGTTTGTTAGTGATATGGTTACTTTGTGCTCACCAATCGGCAAACCGACCAACCGATAGTTATCTGCCCTAACAAAGCAAGTAAACAATCACTGCCCACCTGTTGCAACAAGTGTTTTCGCTAACCAGCAATACAACGGACAGTTACTTGACTATTGGTTTGTTTTACCGTTTATGTTGCAAATAAAAAGGTATTTTTTCATATCATCACTATGTTTCAAGGGAGGTGACGACCTGTGTCACCATATGTCATCACGTTACATATAACCCGCTATTTTACAACAGGATAAACCGCCATAACTTTGCACCGACAACGGAACGGATACCGCTGCGGAGGTTTCCCGAAGCCGAAGAATGAGGCTGAAGGTCAAAATTTAATTTGACGAAGGAAAATTCATTACCAAGCGGTAATAGCAAGTTGTGTTTTGAGGCACCCGAAAT
>NZ_CAXSVC010000060.1:0-14891 GCF_964240755.1 Bacteroides sp. HPS0048
GTGTAATATTACAATGTTACAATGATGATTTGCGTTTGTTATTTACATATGGTATTGCATTACAAATGTTATTATTAAGAATGTAAACCAAACATTTTACAGAAGTAAACAAATAGTATGAAAAATGTGATATATTCTCTTTCTAACTTTCCTTTTTCATAATAATATTTTCTTACGTAATTTTTATACTACCTTCTAACGGCAAATCTTTGCAATATTTCCGTATAAATCCTTGATTAAATTGTTTTTTTTAATTCTACAAGGACTATTTTTGATATAATATACTGTATAATAATGTTTTATGCCTTATTTCTCTCCTTCTAATATATTCTTAAATAGAAAATAGAGCATAAAATAATAGAAACAGGGATATTTATGATCAAAAAGTCAATACGCAAAATTTAGATTCTTCAAAATAGATAAAATACCGGAAATATGGGAAAATGGAGGTAATATAAAGTCTTTTTTCTGTATTTGCTCAGAGTATATTAAATCATCAAATATAAGATACTAGCCTGTTATATAGGTTTCTTTGGTCTGGTTTTTGATTTAGGCACATGCTTTTCCTGTTAATCGGATCATTAACATGTATGGGGTTCGCAGTCTACATCATGAAATAGGATTAAAAAAGTAGGGAGTAGAGTTAAAGAAGTAAAGATAATTAGTTGAATAAACAAAGAACTTGCTATTAATATAAAGCGTTTTGTAGGCTAATAAATGGTAGAAGTATAAGCAAAGAAAGAGTGGAAAAATACGGTGAAAATGATGATAAATACAGGTTCCCGGACTTAAAATAATGAGAGGTAATGTATAGAAACATTATCTCTCATTATACTGTATATCTATTTTCCATCCTTTTGATATCTCAAAAATAAGACATGAAAGGTCTTTTATATTTTTAAATTTCAAGAAGCGGTTGAATCTATCTAAATAGAGTCTTTCTTCTGTTATATTTTCAATGAAGAATTTTAAACACCAATTCACGAAGAATATCGCCATCGCTCATAGATGCATTGTTTATTCCTTTGGATTTTGCATCTGCATATCGTATTTCTCCAATGATTTGCATGGTCTTTACACCGTTGTAACGACGCATGGCAGTTAGATAATCGCGGGCGGCCCAAGGCGATTTCAAACCTAACCAAGAGGCAATCCCCTGTTCTGTTTTTTCGGGAGAATAGTAGGATAACATTAGATTTGAATAAAAATTGAATAGCAATGAAAGGGTCATTTGTATCGGATTAGTTTTCGGATTTTCCTCAAAGTATTTTATTATTTTATTTGCTTTAAGAATATCCTTCTCTACTAATGCACTACGTAATTCAAAGTTATTATAATCTTTGCTGATACCTATATTCTTCTCTATTTGTTCAGGCGTCACTCTCTTCTGGCCTGCGGGTAAGGTAATGATTAACTTTTCCAGTTCTCCTGTAAGGCGGCTTAGATCCGTACCCACAAAATCTGCAAGCATAGCCGACGCTTTAGGCTCCATGTCGATGCCTTTACGTTTCATGTATGAGTTTATAAATGCAGGAAGTTGAGAGTCTTTGATCTTTTTGGATTCAAATAGAATACCGACCTTTTCTACTTCTGCCGCCAGTTTCTTTCGTTTGTCCAATGTACCATGTTTGTGGCATATTACAAGGATGGTAGAGTTCAATGGTTTCTGAAGATAAAAAGAAAGCTCTTCCATATTACGTATTGCTTGTGCTTCCTTTACAATTACTACCTGATATTCGGACATCATAGGATATCGTTTAGCAGCATTAATAACCGTTGCTATGTCTACATCAGCACCATATACTACAGTCAGATTGAATTCTTTCTCGGTTTCACTCAATACATTGTCTATTATATAATCGGCTATGAGATCGATATAATATGATTCTTCTCCCATCAAGTAATAGATCGGGCGGTATTGCTTAGCCCTCAATTCTTTGAGGATGTCATCGCAACTAAGTTCTTGTTTTGCCATATATCAAAAGCCTTACCAGTCGAATTTCAAGTGTTTTACGGTCTTTTTCTCATCAATAATCATGCGTAGTGAAGCAATACCTATCTTCACATGTTCCTCGACATAGTTTTGGGTGACAATGTTGTCACTTTTATCGGTTTTTACACCTTCCGGAATCATGGGTTGGTCAGAAACCAATAGTAAAGCTCCTGTTGGGATATGATTGGCAAAACCACAACTGAAAAGAGTGGCAGTTTCCATATCTACTGCCATAGCACGGGTTTTAGTCAGGTATTTCTTGAATTCTTCATCATGTTCCCAAATACGGCGGTTGGTGGTATAAACTGTACCGGTCCAGTAATCACGGGCATAGTCGCGGATAGAGGAAGATACGGCGCGTTGCAGCATAAATGCCGGCAGCGCAGGTACTTCGGGTGGAAAATAGTCATTGGAGGTTCCTTCACCACGGATGGCGGCGATAGGGAGAATAAGATCGCCTATTTTATTTTTCTTATCGATCCCTCCACATTTACCTAAAAAAAGGCAGGCTTTAGGCTGAATAGCACTTAAAAGATCCATGATGATGGCGGCATTGGGACTTCCCATACCGAAGTTAATGATAGTGATGCCCTCTGCACTTGCAGATATCATGTTGGCATCACGCCCCAGAATGGGAACATTGAATTTCTCTGCAAATATTTCTACGTACTTGTTGAAGTTGGTCAACAGAATATACTCTCCAAAATCTTCCAGGTTACGTTTTGTGTAACGGGGTAGCCAATTAGCTACGATTTCTTCCTTTGTTTTCATAAGATTCATTAAATTTGTGCTCTCTTTACAGAGAGCCATTATTTAACTTACAAAAATACGAAATGTTATCGTTAAACTTGCCAGTATTTGATACTAAAATTGCGTCACGAAATGGAAAAAATGTTATTTTTGACGTAATTCGTAAACGATATGTTGCCCTTACACCCGAAGAATGGGTACGGCAGCACTTCGTTCACTTTCTTATTGCACATAAAGGATATCCGATGGCATTGATGGCTAACGAGGTGCTTCTTAACCTGAATGGAACGAAGAAAAGGTGTGATACTGTACTATATCGGAGGGATCTTACAGCGCGGATGATTGTAGAATATAAAGCACCGCACATAGAAATTACGCAAGCTGTGTTTGACCAGATTACACGTTATAACATGGTGTTAAAAGTCGATTATCTGATAGTGAGTAATGGAATGCAGCATTATTGTTGCAAGATGGATTATGAGAAGCAATGTTATGTGTTTCTTAAGGATATTCCGGATTATAATAATATGCCAATGTAATAATATGCCAATGTGCCAATTAGCTGCGTGGTGTTGATATAGCGCAGCAATTGGCACATTGGCATATTATTCATTGGCACATTATTTAAATCGTTCCTGCAATTTTTGCATCAGTTCATAGAAGTTTGGTATATAGACGGTAGCAAGTAAAGTATTCATTGCCATACCAAATACTACTGCAGCTCCCAAGGCGATGCGACTTTCAGCTCCTGCACCGGAAGCAAACAACAATGGCATAACCCCTAATACAAATGCAAATGACGTCATGAGAATTGGCCTTAGACGAACGTGGCCCGCTTCATAGGCAGCATCTCTGATGGAGTTTCCTTCTGCCCGGAAGTCGCGGGCGAATTCTACAATTAGAATACCATTTTTGGCTGAGAGTGCAATAAGCAGGATAATACCAATCTGGGTATAGATACTTACCGGTGTGCCCATGGCAAAGCAGCCAATCATCGCTCCAAGGAGTGCTACGGGTAATCCCATAATAGCTGCTACGGGGCTTGTCCAGCTTTCATATTGTGCGGCAAGTACAAGGAAGGCTACTAATAACGCCATGAGAAAAACAATTGTAGTAGTATTTCCTGCCTGCGTTTCCTGATAGGCTACAGAAGTCCATTCATAGCCATATTCCCCTCCTAATTGTTCGCTGATAAGTTCTTCCATCTGTTGAATGCCTTCGCCGGAAGAAAAGCCGTGAGCTACATTACAAGTTATGGCTGCTGTTTGATACATATTGTAACGGTTTATCTGGTCTTGTCCCAATTGCTCTTCTACTTTAGTGAAGGAAGAAAAAGGTACCATCTCCCCTTGCCTATTCGGTACACTTAGCTGTAACACATTGTCAATCACCTTCTGAGCTTGATCATTAGCCTCTATTTTCACTTGATAAATATGTCCGAATTGTACATAATCGTTCACGTAAGCAGCACCCATATAATAACCCAATGTGGCGAATACCTGATTAAGCTGAACACCCATAAATTGTACTTTATCGCGGTCGATATTCAGAAAATATTGTGGAACATTGGCTTGGTATTGGCTACTGACGGAAGCCAGGGCCGGTTTGCTATGGTAGTTTGCCATTAAGGTTGCAATGGCCTGTTGCATTTCTGTTGGACCCAGGTTACGGGTGTCTTCCAACTGTAGCTGCAATCCCCCGGTAGCTCCAAGACCAGGAATAGCAGGTGGAACCATGGCAAATATCTGTCCTTCCTGTATACTGTATGCCATTTCATTGAAACGTTCTACTACGGCAGCAGCGGTATGTTCTTTACCTTTCCGTTCGCTCCACGGTTTTAGAACGACGAAATATGTACCGCCATTACTTTCCTCTCCTCCCATTATGGAAAAACCGGAGATACCAATATAATCTTTCACTTCGGGATATGTATTAAGTATGGCATTTATCTGTTTACCAACAGCTTGTGTACGTTCCAGGCTGGCGGCAGGAGGTAACTGTACTACAGCAATAAAATATCCGTCATCTTCATCAGGAACGAATGTAGACGGCCATTTCACAAATAACAGTATGGCGATGGCGGTGAAAATACCATAAGAGATCAATGCTGTTCCGGGACGTTCGAGCAACCATTTAACAATGCGGTCATACGCTCCCTGGGTTTTGTCATATGCCTTGTTGAATCCTTTATAGATAAAGAAAGTAGATGGCTTACTCTTCTCCAAAAACAGAGCACAAAGTGCCGGAGTCAGTGTCAGGGAGTTGAAACCACTTAATACAGTAGATGCAGCAATGGTAAGAGCAAACTGCTTGTATAGTTGTCCGGAGATACCACTGATAAGTGTTGTCGGTATAAATACAGCCAGCAATACGAGTACTACACCGACAATGGGACCGGTAATCTCTCCCATTGCTTTTGTGACGGCTTCACGTGGGGAGTATTGTCCTGTTTCAAGAAGTCGCGATGAATTTTCTACCACCACTATGGCATCATCTACCACAATGGCAACGGCCAATATTAATCCAAACAGCGTTAGTGTATTGATAGAGAATCCAAGTGCAGCCATCACTGCCAGTGTACCAATAAGAGATACCGGGATGGTAATACATGGAATGATAACCGCTCTCCAGTTCTGAAGGAAGAGAAAAATAACAAGTACTACCAATAGAGTGGTTTCGAGGAAGGTAACAAGTACTTCGTCGATAGATTCATTGATTACGTCTGTTGTATCCAATGTCACGTTATACTCTACTCCTGAAGGAAAGGTCTGAGCCAGTTCCTGCATTTTGGCTTTCACTCCCTTGGATACGTCGAGGGAGTTAGAGCCGGGTTGTTGATAAATAGCAATGGCAGCTGTCGGTTTTCCGCGTAACTGAGAAACAACATTATAGGAAGCGGATCCCAGATCGATACGTGCCACATCTTTCAGGCGGAGCATCTTACCTCCTGTATCACTGCGAAGAACAATATTACCGAACTCGTCCGGTGATGAGAGGCGCCCTTTCACGGTCAAACTGTATTGGAAAGCATTGGCATTATCTTTTCCAATAGGTTGACCGACCGTCCCGGCACTTACTTCCATATTCTGCGATTGAATAGCCTGATAGATCTCTGCCGGAGAGATACTACGGATACGCATAGCCTCCGGATCGAGCCAGACACGCATGGAGTAGTCCCCTGCTCCCATTACATTGACAGCCCCTACGCCCGGAACACGTGTGAGTTGATCTACGAGGTTCAGCTTGGCGTAATTGGTCAGATAAAGTCCATTATACACCGAGTCTTTGGCACTCATGGTGAGGAACATGACGATGTTTGATGATTGCTTTTGTACGGTTACACCTTGTACAACAACTGGTTCCGGTAGTGATGATTGTGCTACACTTACCCTGTTTTGCACTTGTACGGTAGCCATATCCACATCCGTACCCACAGCAAAAGTGATAGTTAACGAATAGGCTCCTGACGAAGAGGAAGTAGACGACATATAGAGCATACCATCTACCCCGTTCACTTGCTGTTCGATAGGGATACCTACAGTTTGCGCTACTGTTTCGGCATTAGCTCCGGGATATACGGCGGAAACTTGCACCGTAGGCGGTGTAATGTCCGGGAATTGCGCCACGGGCAATATATTGAGTGTCACCAATCCTGCCACCACAATGATAAGCGCCAGAACGGTGGCGAATATGGGGCGGTTGATGAAGAATTTTGAAAACATGATGTTAATGATTAATGGTTAATGATGAATGATTAATGATAAACTGTCAATTATCAACTGTCAATTGCCAACTGCCTTTACTTTCATTCCATCCCTTACTTTCATCAGGGCTTTGGTGACATAACGTTCCTGTGGAGAGAGTCCGGTTGTAACCTGACGCAGGCTGTCTCCTATTAGTTGCCCTACACTGATATGGCGATAACGTACTATATTTGAATCATTTACAATATACACATATTTGCCAAGCTGATCTGTACCGATAGAAGCTGAATTGATTAGAACAGCTTCTTTCTGTTCTCCGTATGGCAGTGTAATGTTGACGTATAATCCGCTTTTCAGCAGGCCTTTCGGATTATCCAGATTGGCTCGGACTGTGAGTGTTCCAGTACTTAAATCCACGTTTGGAGACAGATAATCAAGAGTGGCAGGATAAGTCTGTCTGCCATCTTCCCCTAATTTTACAATAACCTCGCGAGGAAGTTCCGGTATTTCTTTACCGTCTTTAGAAGGGGCACTCATCAGCATTGAAAGCCATTGGTTATCGGCTACGTTAAAGTAGGTGTACATACGATTGTCCTTGTAGAGAGTAGCCAGTGTGGTAGGTTGTACGGCACCACTGATATAGCTACCTACATCTACTGTACTTCGACTGACGGTTCCATCAAATGGTGCATGAATATAGCAGTATCCCAGATTGGTGCGTGCTGTATTCAGTGCAGCTTCGGCATTACTGACAGCAGCTGTTTCTTCGGCTACGGAAGATTCTGCCTGTAATACTTGTATCCGGCTTACTGCATCGCTTTTCAGTGCTTCACGCATACGGGAATAATTATTGCGGGCGTATGTCAGCTGTGCTTGAGCTGTTTTAAGGGCGGCTTCGGCTTTCGTCACATTGTCTTTATAAATAGTGGGTTCTATGACGAATAGTAATTGTCCTTTTTTGACCCGGCTTCCTGGTGTATAGGAAGCTGATTGTAAAGTACCATTGACCCGTGCTACGAGGTTTACCGTCTGTTCGGTGGTTAAATAGCCCGGGTAATCTTTGGTAAGCGTAATATCTTTCACAAGCGGATGGGCTACGCTGACTTCGGGTACAGGCATAGCATCTGCGGTGGCTTTTTTCTTTCCCTGACATCCTATTAATAATGGTAGGGCGAGAAGGATATACAGTAATCTTTTCATTGTTATATAGGTTTTAGTAATTTTAGTTGTTCCAGCCTCCTCCTAATGCCTGGTAGAGGGCAATCAGTTGTAGCAGCGAATTGCCTCGTGCCTGTACTAACTGATTTTCGTAAGTCAACAGAGAACGTTGTGCGTCCAGTACATTCTGAAAGGGAGTGAGTCCTTGTTTATATAAATCGAGAGAGAGAGTCAATGTTTCTTGTCCCTGGTTACGTACTTCCCGCAAGGCCACTATTTGCTTGATAGAATTACGGTAAGCGTTCATGGCATTATCTGTTTCCTGTACGGCTGTCAATACAGTCTGGTTGAACTGATTTATTGATTCGTCCAATTGTGCACGGGCTAATTTGGTGGCATTTATCAGTTTGCCACCGTTGAAAATAGTCCAGCTTAGAGCAGGGGCTATTTCATAGGTGAAACTTTTATGATTGCCAAAGTCTCTGAGGTCTTTAGAGGCAAAACCGACGGAACCTTTCAGAAATACTTGTGGTAACCAGTCTGATTTAGAGGCACCCAACAAAGCGGCTTGTGCATTTACCTGACGTTCTGCACTGCGGATATCCGGTCTTCTCATTAGTAAATCGGCAGGTAGACCAACTCCGATGGGCTCCATGTAATCCGGCAATTCCCCTACCCGGTCCAATACGGGACGTACTTCCTGCGGATAGGTTCCGAGCAATACGGCCAATGAGGTAATATATTGATTGATACCCGATTCTAATTGTGGTATGGAAGCTTTGGTACTGTAGTATACTGATTTAGCCTGAGCTACATCGAGTTTGGATACCAATCCTGTATTATATCTTACTTCAGTGATTTTCAGTACGGTTGCTTGTGAAGTACAATTTTTCTCTACCACTCGTAACTCTTGTTGTAGTTCCCTCAAATTGATATATGCTGAGGCTACTTGTGCTGATAAGGAAACCATTACTGCTGTATACTCTTCTTTACTGGCGGCAAAAGTCTCTTTCTGCGCTTTTACCCGTTGTCGGATGCTTCCGAATATATCTAATTCCCAGTTCATATTGATAGAAGCATCATAATAATGTTGGGTTGTCTGTGGTATCTCACTGGTGTTGCCACTGGTTTGCTGACGTGTCCATCCGGCATTTATTCCAAGGCTTGGGAAAAAACTACTACGCTCCATACGTAGGTTTGCCTTTGCTGCATTCATACGGTCTATCGCAGTCAACACCGAATAGTTACGGTCTACAGCAATGGTTATCAATGAGTCAAGAGTCTGATCTCCGAAAGATTTCCACCACTGATCGTCTACAGGTAATATCTGTTGAAATACTTTTCCTCCCTCTTCCCAGGTTTGTGGCAAGGGAGTATCCAGATAACGGTTCGCAGTCTGCGCCGAGGCTACGGACGAAAGAAACAAAAGGAGCGATATGCTCCACGCTCGCATATTCATAAGTTCAGGTTTTTAAGAAATGAAAAGAAAACAACTAAAGTTTCAGTTTGTTTAGGGTGCCGGGAAGATTGTTCCTCACATACAGAGAAGTATGTAGGATGGTATAAAAGAAAAAGGTGGATAAATTGTAATTATACAATCTATCCACCTTTTAATAGGATATTAACTATTGAGAGAGCTGTTTTTTATTCAGCAGTTTTTCTTCTGATAGCTCTTTTGGCTGTTGGTGCCGGAGCTTCTTCTACCTTATGGCTAATTTCTACACCTGCCAGTTCCGGGTCAATCATAATACGTCCGCAGTATTCACAAACAATTACTTTTTTACGTGAACGGATATCAAGTTGTCTCTGAGGCGGGATTTTGTTAAAGCAACCACCACAAGCATCACGTTGAACGTATACAACGCCTAAACCATTACGAGAGTTTTTACGGATACGTTTGAATGACTGCAACAGACGTGGTTCTATTTTGGTCTCCAGATCTTTTGCTTTATCTCTCAACTTTTCTTCTTCCTGTTTTGTTTCAGAAATGATTTCGTCCAGTTCGCTCTTTTTCTGATCCAGGTCTTTTTGTCTTTCTTCCAGAGCAGCTGTGCTTTTGGCTACTTCTTCAGATTTCTCCTGTTCTTCGGCAGTAAATTCTTTGATTCTCTTCTCACAGAGCTCTATTTCGAGTGTCTGGAATTCGATTTCTTTTGTTAAGAAGTCATATTCGCGATTGTTGCGTACATTGTCTTGCTGTGATTTATATTTCTCTACAGAAGCCTTCGCCGCTTCAATCTCTACTCTTTTGCCTGCGATTGCTGCTTTAAGTTCGCTTACTTCCGCTTTGATTTTATCAATACGTGTACTCAAACCGGCAATTTCGTCTTCAAGATCCTGTACTTCCAATGGAAGTTCACCTCTCAAAGTTTTAATCTTGTCAATCTCAGACAGCATCGTTTGTAATTGGAACAGTGTTTTCAGTTTCTGTTCCACGGTCAACTCATTCGGATCTTTTTTTGCTTCTTTAGCCATTTTACTTATAAATATTTTATGGGATTTGTGTTCACTTTACTAAATTGGAGTGTAACATTAGGAAATAAATCCCGGATTATGGAATAAAAAATTTCTTTTGTATACTGTTCACTTTCATAGTGTCCTATTTCGGCCATTAGAATTTCTGCTTCATGCCCGAAATAATCATGATATTTAATTTCACCGGTAATGAATACATCTGCTCTGTTGCGAATAGCCAATGGCAGCAAGAAAGCTCCTGCTCCACCACAAAGTGCTACGGTTTGTATTTCACGTCCGGATAGTTTATTGTGCTTCAGGCAGCCTACTTCAAACGTTTTCTTGATACGTTTCAGGAATTCCAGTTCAGTTTCCGGAGTCTCCAACTCTCCTATTATCCCTGCTCCTGCCTGTTGCCAGGAATTCTGGAGTGGATAAATGTCGAATACCGGCTCTTCATACGGATGTGCAGTAAGCAAAGCACGAATCGCTTCTCCTTTCTTATATACAGGAAGAATGGTTTCAATTCTTATTTCTCTTTCATGATGAAACTCTCCGATGTTTCCACAGAAAGGACTGCTTCCTTCTAGTGCGCGGAATGTTCCTTCTCCTTCAAGATTATAACTGCATGAGTCATAATTACCTATATATCCGCATCCTGCGGAAAACAAGGCGTTACGTACTTCATCCGCCTGTGCGAATGGCACAAATGTAACAAGCTTAACCAAGCTATTCTCTTTCGGATCAAGTACGCGTACGTTCTTTAGTCCTATCTTCTCGGCTATCTTAAAGTTCACTCCTCCGGGAGCGTTATCCAGGTTGGTATGAGCTGAATAAATGACAATATCATTTTTGATAGCTTTCAGTATGCAACGTTCCACGTAGTCTTTTCCTGTGATAGACTTGTAGCCTTTAAAAATAAGGGGATGATGGGATATAACAAGGTTATACCCCATTGCAATGGCTTCATCGAGAATGGCTTCGGTAACGTCCAGACACAACAAAGCCCCTGTTGCTTCCGCATCTGTCAATCCGATTTGCAGGCCGGCATTATCAAATCCGTCTTGCAATGGCAGAGGCGCGAACCGTTCAAGGGCGCTTACAATCTCTTTAATTTTCATTCTTTGTAGAAAATTTGGTTGCAAATATAAGAAAAAAGCAGGGAATAAGTATGCCTTTTATCGTTTTTTAGTACATTTGGGGAAATTTGGAGGAGTACTTATGAAAATAAATCTATCAAAGGTTGGTGCGGATATCATTTCAGCTTTGAAAAAGTATCCGGTGGAAGCATTATTGGGCTTGCTATTTTTTGTATTCTTTTGTATTGAAGATCAGTTAAATTGGGAATCCTCTTCGGAGTTGATTAAGCATATACGGGATGTAATGTCCCTCTTTCCGGCCTTTATGGTACTGGTATACAGCTTGCATCAGCTTTTGTATCTTACTAAGGGCAGAATATTGTATTATTTGTCGGTATTACTGCCTCTACCCTTTCTTTGGGTTGATTTGAGTCACTTTGTATTTACTATTTCTTATACATTTACACTGATATTGGCATTTTTCATTCTGCTGGCATGTAAATGTAAGTGGGAGAATCTTTCCTTTGCCCGAAATTGTATGCAAACGTTTGTAAGTCTGATTTTTGCTTTCTTTATCGGACATCTTTTGGCGCTTGCTGTATGGGGGCTTTATTCTTCTGTGGTATACATCTTTAATATGGAGAGGTATGATTTCCCTGAGTATATTTATATGTTCTGTCTGTTTGTTGTGATTCCGTTGCTTTATTGCCATTTGCAGGAGAAAGAAAGTGAAGAGTATGCGACTCCCCGGTTTATGGAAATTATTATAAACTATATTCTTTCGCCGGCAGTGATTGTTTATACGGCAATACTTTACATCTATTTCATAACGATTGCCATTCATTGGGAGTTGCCTAAGGGAGGGATTGGGTATATGGTACTTGCGTTGGCCATTTTTGCAATGGCAGGGCATATGTTTCAGCTTCTTGTTTCCAAAAATATTTATGGGTGGTTTTATAGCCATTTTAGTTGGATTGCGATACCGCCACTTATTCTTTTCTGGGTGGGAACTATTGAGCGCATAACGACTTATAGCTTTACGGCATCAAGAGTTTACCTCTTCATATCCGGTATTTTGATGACATTTTATATCTTTTTCTTGTTTTCCCGGAAGATAGGAAACTATCAGTTGATGGCTGTAGTGAGTAGTATCTGTATTGTGATTTTGACTTTTATCCCTGGCATTAGTGCCCGAAGTATAGGCATTCATTCACAGAAACAGAGGTTAGAAAGATATATTTCCAGGCTTGATATGCTGGATTCTGTTACTCATAAGTTAAAACAAGGAGTCGTATTTAATGAAACTGATTCTTTGAGGTGGAAAGATGCCCGGGAACTGGAAGCATGTTATTCTTATTTAAAGGATGAAACAGGTTCTGATTATATGAAAAAGGAATATGGGGAATGCGACATTTCAACTAAGCGTAACTGGCATTACATGAGTCCTGTTTTTCCGTCAGGAATCAATATAGAAGGATATACTCGTTATTATCCTATGCGTACTTATGATAGAAAAGAATATATTAGTAAAGTAAAAGATGGAGTAATAACAATTCGGCGTGCATCTGATGATAGGGTGATTATAAGCCGTGATATAAATGCATATATGAACTCTCATCGTGTCTGGATGCAGAATGAGGTAGCCGATTCGGTAAGTTTGGGGTTATTTATCACTCGTAATGACTCTTGTATGCTTGTGCTTGATAATATAAGTTATGAAGAAGGAGCTACTATTCACTGTACCAGTGCATCAGTTGATGCTATCTTTATTAAATAATGCGAATCAGTAGTTGAAAACCATGTTAGTGGGATTTTGTTTATTTCTTCTCCGTTTTTGAGTGCTTCCCGCATGGGGAAGTACTTAGTGTTGTAATTAATTCAGAGATGCATGGGCTGCACGCAACAGAAAAAGAGCTGGTGTTGCATGGTAGAAAAATACTACAATTTTTATATTTGTAATTGCTTGATTATTAGCAATATATATGAACGCTTTTTTCTCTACGAGAAACGGGTCGAAACTCTACGGAGATCGGGGTGAAACTCTACGAGGAACGGGCCGATTCTCGTAGAGCAACGCATGGAGTGTTTCTGATATTTTACAAGACTTATTAATCAAGGGAAATCGGCCTGCTCTTATTGTATTAAAGTTTTACTGCAGAGTTTCACTGAGTTACACAGAGTACTATTTATCTGATTTATAACAATTAAAACTCGGTGAAACTCTGTGTGGCTCTGTGGTGAACTATATGCTAAATAGTAATCTCTACCAGGTTTCCATCCGGATCGAGGATAGCGCTTTCAAAGAATCCATCGCCCGTGGTACGGGGTTCACTGGCTACTACAAACCCATTGTGGCGCAAGCGTTCTGTAAGTTCGAGAACAGCTTCTTTACTACCTGCTGAAACAGAAAAGTGTGCCAAACCAATGTGTGGAATCTTGTCTGCCGGAGAAGTAACATCCGTTTTACGCATCATTTCGATTAAAGCGCCTCCTCCATCAAAGCTGATAAGGTAGGATTCGAAACCTTTTGCAGGATTTACGTACTTTTCATTACTTGTTCCATTGAAATAAGTAATGTAAAACTGTCTTAACTCTTCTAATTGAGTGGTCCAAAGTGCAATGTGATGAATATACATGGTTATTTTATAAATGGTTATTTCTCTTCTTTTATGAGTGTATAATAATGTAAATCAAGTATCTTTGCAAAGATAAATAAAGTTGAATACGAACCATTTGATTTGAATCAAAATATGATAAGAAGCTATAATTCTCAAGATACAGACAGGGTGATACGCATTTGGTTAGAAACCTCTATCTTAGCACATCATTTTATTTCTGCTATGTATTGGATTGAAAAACAGGAAGATATGCGGAATATTTATCTTCCGGAAAGTGATACATATGTATTTGAAGATGAAAAAACAAAGTCTGTGCAAGGTTTTATTTCGATGGTAGGCAACTATTTGGCTGCTATATTTGTAATACCTGAAGCACAAGGTATAGGTATTGGAAAGGCATTGATAGAATACGTAAAAAAGATATATCCTGAGATAACACTAAGGGTATATGCTAAAAATGAACCATCAGTGGCTTTTTATGAGAAACAGGGGTTCAGGTTTGTAGAGAAGCATGTAGAAGAAGAGACAGGCGAACAAGAGCTTGTAATGAAGTGGAATAGATAAGTATTACTAATATATTATAATTTAAGAAGATGAAGAAAATTTTATTTTTATTGTTACTGGTTATCACTCTCGGAGCTTGTGAGAGTGATACTGATTCAAATTGGAATAATCGCCCAGGTGGAGGTTCTAATGAAACTCAGAATTGGGATTCGTATACAATTACTGTTAAAAACTGGGAGCGTATAGGAGGTGTGAATGAAAATAATTCTTATTTTCGTTGTATCGTTGAAGATAAGTATTTAGATCAGTATATCTTTGATAAAGGAAGTGTCATGGTATATCTGATTCAATATGATGGTAATACGCCGGTCCAGACTCCTCTTCCTTATGTAATGTATTATGCTGAGGGAAATAAGAATTGGGCAGAAACGTTCTCCTATGATTATTCCGTAGGTTCGTTTGCTTTCTATGTGACTTATAGTGACTTTCTAACAGAAAATAATCCTGGAGAATGTCAGTTTAAGATAGTAATGCATTGGTAATATTAGGTGTATATAGGGATATTCAGTAAATGTCCCTCTTTCTTATAAATTAAGAGAACAGTTTTACTTTACGTGAGCTTTTCTCTTAA
>NZ_CAXSVC010000061.1:0-9921 GCF_964240755.1 Bacteroides sp. HPS0048
GTGCCACCAGGAATCGAACCGGGGACACAAGGATTTTCAGTCCTTTGCTCTACCAACTGAGCTATGGCACCTTTCTTATTTGCGATTGCAAAGGTAGCGAAAGTTTTTTTATCTTGCAAGAGAAGGAGAAATAAAAAACGCTGATAAATAGCTACAGTGTTTATTATCAATTATCTATTTGATGAAAATATTTCATTTTATTGAAAAGAATATTTGGTTTATGGCTTATTCATTGAGTATATTACTTGTTGTGTTGTAGGTTATCGGAACGGTAACTATATTTTTCTATAGTCTCCTAATGAGATGCTACTGATATATGTATAAGGGAGATAAATCATTGGATAATTCATTTATATATAAGATATTGTAATGTCACTATGCTTATAGAAGAAAAGTAATATTCATTGTCTTTTATAACATTATCCATAAGGGGGGAAGGCTATCCCAAAATTCAATTTTAAGATAGTCTTTTATTTACTAATGTAGATTTTCTTTCTGGCTATAAGAATCAATGCCTAATAAGTTTTTAGTAACTCCTTAAAATACCATTGTATTTTTCCAAAATTCTCTAATGATATATATTCGTTCTCATTATGTATTGTACGTTGTTCGTACTGGTTTAGACATATAGGCATGAAACGGTAAATGTCCTTGCTTACTGCCTGATATTTATAAGAATCTGTACCTCCGATTGTTATATAAGAAGTTACTATTGCTTCGGGGTAGATCTTATTTACTTTTTCTTTTATAATTTCGAAACCTCTTACATTTTCCGGAGAAATATTTGAGGGGGCACGTTGAGAAATTACTTTTAAATCGATATCGTAACCTTCACATAACTTTTTCACATGTTCTATGACACCAGAAACTGAATCTCCTGGTAAGATGCGGAAGTTTACTGTTACTTCTGCTTCAGACGCTAAAACATTTGCAGCATCACTACCTTTGGCCATGGTTATAGCTGTAGTCGTACGAACTAATGCATTGGATGCAGGAGATTTTTCCATTGTGCTTAGTAATAATGGTCTGAGTAGCCATTGATTTGCTATTGTCATACGAGAAAAGAATCCCATTTCATTTCCGACGTTATCAAAAAATGCTGCGATAGGGGAAATAATTTGTGCAGGAAATTGATTATTGTTCAGCTTTTCAATGATTTCTGCTGCATAGATTAACGAACTTTTTTCAGGAGGCATAGAAGAATGTCCTCCCATTCCTTTTATTGTAAGACGTAAAGTCAGGAAACCCTTTTCTCCAGTACCAACTAA
This sequence comes from Bacteroides sp. HPS0048, assembly GCF_964240755.1. Taxonomy (NCBI): domain Bacteria; kingdom Pseudomonadati; phylum Bacteroidota; class Bacteroidia; order Bacteroidales; family Bacteroidaceae; genus Bacteroides; species Bacteroides sp. HPS0048. Next base: position 1,269 of record NZ_CAXSVC010000061.1, read on the forward strand.
TCCTAATGGAACTTTAATAGACTCTATAGCTGAACTTGGAGCAGCAATAATACCCCCTTCGTCATAAATAGCGTCAAAATTCAGTTCTTTATTTTTGAAATACTCTGCTATTTTTACAGCTCCTTGACGTCCACTTACTTCTTCATCATGTCCGAAAGCAAACCAGATATCTCTTTCTGGTTGAAAACCTTCAGCAATTAAATTATCAGCTCCTTCCATTAATGAAAAGAGCATACATTTCATATCGAGCGTTCCACGTCCATAGATACGGCCATTTATTACAGCTCCTGAAAATGGTGGATAATCCCATTTTGTAGCATAAGACTGAATTGGAGGTAACGGTTTGTCATTCAATTGAAAAATAGTATCAGTTATAATAGATTGATCATAACCAATTACTGGAACAACATCGTAATGTGATAAGAATAAAACAGGTTTTAAAGTACTGTTCTTTCCCTTCCAATGAAAGATCATTCCATATGTATTAATAGTATCTGTGTCCATTACTTTATATACTTCAGGATAAGAATCGGACAGATATCTCATGAATTCTTCGAAGGGGCCGAAATTGGTTTCTTCATAGAATTCATTGCTGATGGTTGGAATACGTATTCCACCGGCAAAACGACGTATGGCTTTTTCTGAAGGAGCAGTAAGCACTACTTCATTATCTCCGGTTTTCTCTATTTTCTTAAATTGATAGGTAAAGGTTCTTACTATTAACACAAGGATAAGTGTGAGAAATGATAATAGTAAAAGTGTAATAAATTTTTTCATATTTTCTACTTTCTTTGATTATATATTTTTGAAATGGATTATGATATTTTTAAGAAAAACAAGTTACAGGAATTGTAAAAAAACAAATGGCCGAGTACTAAAGTGCTTAATTCGATCAAAATATAGTTGATGATTAATTTTGGAATAGCCGTTTTTTGCAGGTAATCATTCAGCTCGTTCGGAAAGCTATTAATGGAAAAACTGTTTCTATATGGATTTGTTCGTGGGAACAAATTCATAAAAGAAGATGCAAATATAATTGAAAGGTTACTCAATATCATAATCATTATTTTCTGAATACTTAATTATATAACAACAGAGTTAGAAAAAATATTCTGATTTTTTTATTTATTTTTCTTTTAGAAAAGAGAAATTGCTTTTTAGTCTTTCGTTTTTTTACATATTTACTGAGAGAATATTAGAATTCAATAACTTAATTCTAATGTTTGTTGATAAACTTTTTTGTTCTTATTACGAATGATGGTTATGTTTTATAATATGTATTAATAGCCAATATATGAAACATTAATAAAAAAAATTATGTGTACAAGAGTAGTTTATTCAGGAACAAATGGGATGGTAGCAACCGGTCGCTCTATGGACTGGAAAACAGAAATGCATAGTAATCTTTGGGCATTTCCAAGAGGAATGATGCGTAGTGGAGAAGCTGGAGAAAATTCGTTGAAGTGGACGTCGAGATATGGAAGTGTAGTGACCTCTGCTTTTGAAATTGCCAGTACGGATGGAATGAATGAGAAAGGGTTAGTTGCCAATTTACTTTGGCTACCTGAAACAAAATATCCCTTAAGAGATAAAAATAAACCGGGACTTGCTATAACGGCGTGGGTACAATATATGCTGGATAATTTTGCAACAGTTGAAGAGGCCGTTTCTTATATTGACGAGGATACCTTTCAGGTGGTATCAGATATGATGCCGGATGGGTCTCGTTTAGCAACATTGCACTTATCTATATCCGATGCTGTGGGTGATTGTGCTATCTTTGAGTATGTAGGTGGAAGACTTACTGTATATCATAATAAAGATTATAAAGTAATGACTAATTCTCCTACTTATGACAAACAGCTGGCACTAAATGAATATTGGAAAACGATAGGAGGTTTGAGCTTTTTGCCCGGAACGAATCGCGCAGCTGATCGTTTTGCCAGAGCCAGTTTTTATATTAATGCATTACCGAAAACTGATGATGAAAGGAAAGCCGTTGCCAGTGTATTTAGTGTCGTCCGTAATGCCTCTGTGCCTTACGGTATATCAACTCCTGAAAGTCCTGAAATTTCTACTACACAATGGAGGACTGTTTCGGAAAGTAAAAGTCTGAGATATTTTTTTGAGTCAAGTCTGACTCCAAATACTTTTTGGGTGGATTTGCGGGATTTGGATTTCTCAGAAGGAGCTCCTGTACTTAAATTGTCTATTGCTAATGGAGAAATGTATCATGGGAATACGGCTAAAGAGTTTAAGATAGCGTTACCTTTCAAATTTATGGGAGTTAGAGGATAAAAGAATTCTGTGAAATAAAAGTGGGTTATTATAGAAGACTCTTTCGAAGAAGCTTATTTTAAAAAAATTACCCCACCAGAATAACTATGGCGGGGTAAATTTTATTATCAAAGATCTTTTACTTGTTTGATATTCAACTAATAATGTTAATTGGGAATTAAATAAATATCCACTGAATGTTTTTTATTACTTTTCCTGCAATGGATTCCAGCCTTGTGCCTTTAGCTCAAACTCCTGTCCGTCTCGGGTTATTAGTGCACAGCCAAGTTCAGGTTTAGTAATATGTCCTATTAATCGTATACCTTCCATTTCTGAAATCTTTTCATGGTCTGCAATAGGAACAGTGAAAAGTAGTTCATAATCCTCGCCACCATTCATGGCACAAGTAGTGAGGTTCATATTAAATTCTTCTGCCATAACGGCCGTTTGATAATCAATGGGGATATGTTCTTCATAGACACGACATCCGGTGTTACTTTGAGTACAAATGTGTAGCAATTCGGAGGATAACCCATCGGAGATATCCATCATAGAAGTTGGAACAATGTTGGCAGCAGATAGCTTTTCGATAATATCTTTGCGGGCTTCAGGCTTAAGCTGACGTTCAAGCAGATATTCTTTACCGGAAAAATCCGGTTGAGCATCTTGTTCACCTTTAAAAACGGTTTTTTCACGTTCCAGCAATTGTAAACCCATATAGGCGCCACCAAGGTCGCCACTGACACAGATGAGATCTGTTTCTTTGGCACCGTTCCGATAGACTATTTTATCTTTGTCTGCTTCTCCGATACAAGTGATACTGATAGCCAGCCCTGTCAGTGAAGAAGTAGTATCACCACCCACAATGTCTACATGATATTGTTGGCATGCCAGGCGAAGTCCGGCATAAAACTCATCCATATCTTCTACGCTGAAACGCTTGGAGAGGGCGAGGGACACGGTTATCTGTTTCGGAGTTCCGTTCATTGCATAGATATCGGAGAAGTTTACGATAGCAGATTTGTATCCGAGATGTTTGAGAGGTACGTAGGTAAGGTCAAAATGTACGCCTTCCATAAGCAGATCGGTGGTGACCAATACCTGCTTATCTGAAGGATAGGAGAGGACAGCGGCATCATCGCCTACTCCATATTTGCTTGATTCATTTTTTAGTTCAATACCTTCAGTGAGATGTTTGATTAAACCAAACTCACCCAAGGTTGCTATTTCTGTTCGCATCGATATATTTATAATTTACGATTTATTTCCAGTGTTTATAACCATTATTGGGTCATAAACACTGGAAGTTGTTACAATTTATGATTGAAGTGACTTTGATATTAAGCGCGGTTGATAAGCTCACGCATGATAGTTGTCATTTTCGGTTGAGCTGCATCTGCTGCTTTCTGAACTTCTTCATGTGATACTTCTACAATCTTTCCTTCTACGCCCAAATCAGTTACAACTGAAATTCCAAATACTTTGATACCACAATGGTTAGCTACAATTACTTCAGGAACGGTAGACATACCTACAGCATCAGCTCCGAGAATATGGAACAGTTTGTACTCTGCGGGGGTTTCAAAGGTAGGTCCTTGTGTACCGATGTATATACCATGTTGCACTTTGATACCTTTTTCTTTAGCTATTTCATTGGCTTTACGGATAAGCTCTTTATCATATGCTTCGCTCATATCCGGGAAACGGGGACCATACGGAATATTCTTGCCACGAAGCGGATGTTCGGGGAAATAGTTGATATGATCTGTGATGATCATCAGATCACCGATTTCAAAAGCGGGATTAGTACCACCACTGGCATTGGATACAAACAGTGTTTTAATTCCTAACTCACGCATTACACGTACGGGGAAAGTTACTTCCTGCATGGAGTAGCCTTCGTAGTAATGAAAGCGACCTTGCATTGCCATGATATCTTTGTTACCCAATTTGCCAAAGATTAACTTTCCGCTATGCCCTTCAACAGTAGACACAGGGAAATTGGGAATATCTTCGTACTTTATCTCATACTTCTCAGTGATTTCATTTGCCAAACTACCAAGTCCGGTACCCAATATGATTGCTGTCTCAGGACTTGTATGCATCTTTCCTTTTAGGAAAGCTGCTGTTTCTTGTATTTTCTCTAACATAGCCAATAATGTGTTGGTTAAAAATATCTTGTTGATTTTGTAATATCTCTACTTCAATGGGGAGCGCATAAATATGTCTTTTTAACTCCGCATCTAATATGGGATGATGTACCAACCGGGTAGCATCTTTTTCTGTGGTGATAATCAACCGTTGTTCACCTTTCAGCTTGTCAAACCGCTGTTTAATGAGTTGCATATCATGCTGATTAAAATGATGATGGTCATCAAATGACAGCAAATCGATATGCGATGTATATCTTTCCAATTCCTGAATGATAGTAACAGGTGAGGCAATACCGGTAAGGAGCAACACCTGTGTATCTGTTTGCAGGGAAGATAATTTTTGCTCCGCTTTTCCCGCTACCTCCGGAAATACCGGTTGTAGATTTCCGTAACGAAATGACGAGAAGAACAACATCTGGTATGGGAATAGGTTCAACCTTTTAGCAATGATATTGAAATCAATGGGTTTGATGTCAGGTGGACACTTGGTAACGATAACTATTTGTGCCCGGTTTTTCCCTTGAATAGATTCGCGTAGACGACCTGCTGGTAATAATGCATCGTCGCAAAACAGTCGGTGATAATCCGTCAATAAAATATTGAATCCTGCCTTAACATAACGGTGTTGGAAAGCATCATCAAGCAAAACAACTTCGACAGGGGGATTGTCCAATGTGCAGAGCTGTTCAATACCATGACAACGATCTTCATCCACAGCTACCCGTATATCGGGAAATTTAGATTTTATCTGAAATGGTTCATCTCCGATATTGCGTACATTACTTTCAGGAGTAGATAGTATATATCCCTTTGTACGACGTTTATAACCCCGGCTTAATACGGCAACCTGGTATTCACGGTGAAGTAACTTTATCAGATATTCGGTATGTGGCGTTTTACCAGTTCCGCCTACGGCAATGTTGCCGATGCAGATGACAGGAACGTCAAAACTCTTTGACCGGAGGTATCCCCAGTCAAAGAGTTTGTTTCGTAAGGCTACTCCTGCTCCATAAAGGAACGAAAGAGGGTAGAGCCATTTATGTATCTTGATAAAGCTTTCTTCCATGCAGAATGGTTTACTTAATATTCAGTTCAAACGGAACACGGGCTTGTATCATAGAGCGTTCACTTAAATTTTTCAGTAGACTGAAGTCTTTATAATAATCACCCAGTTTGCTTTTCATCAATTGTGATTCTACGTAATTGGTTGGTTTCGTATCAAGCAGAGTAGAAAGGAAATCTTTCTTTTCCGGATAAGAAACAACGGTATAACCATTGAGATTAGCTTTCTTTACAGCGATGTCGAGCGCCTTGTCTATACCACCTAGTTCGTCAACAAGACCAAGTTTTTTTGCTGTCTCACCTGTCCATACACGGCCTTCGGCAATCTTTCCAATTGCCTCTTTTGTCATATGACGGCCTTCGGCACAGCGGGTAAGGAATGTATCATACCCTTCGGTTATCATCATTTGCATGAGTGCTTTTTCGTCATTATTGAAAGGACGCATGAGGTTTCCGAAGTCGGCAAATTTATTGGTTTTTACTACATCATAAGTTATCCCTACTTTATCAGCAAGTTCCTTCACATTGGGAACCATACCAAAAATTCCGATAGAACCGGTCAGAGTGGTGGGTTCGGCAACTATTGTGTCGGCTACACAAGAAATATAGTAACCACCCGATGCAGCATAATCACCCATTGAAACGATAACCGGCTTTTCTGCTTTCAACTCTTTTACAGCATGCCATATTTGTTCGGAAGCAAAAGCACTACCACCTGGAGAATTTACGCGTAATACAACTGCTTTTACATCTTTATCGTCCTTAAGCTTACGTAAGTCGCGGATCACCTTGTTACCTACAATGCCATCTTCGGAAGCGGCTGAACCTGACTGGTCTGTGATCTCTCCTGATGCATAGTAGACAGCTACAATATCACCGCTTTTATCTTTAGGAACATTCTTTTTTACGTTGATCATATCATCGAGTCCTAATATCGGCAGACGGTCGTCTTTATCAACATTGGCAAGTTGCTTGAGATAGTCACGTACATTATTTTTATAAATAAGTGTATCTGCCAGACCGCATTTTACACTTTCTTCGGCGGGATAAAACATCAGCATACGGTCTGCATAAGCATTCAGTGAGTCTGGTGATATATTACGAGAGTCAGATACACCACTCACAACCTGTCCCCAGATAGAACCGATAAATTCAGTTACTTGCTCACGGTTGGCCGGGCTCATTTCAGTTGCGATAAACGGTTCGACAGCCGATTTGTAAGTGCCTACCTTGAATATTTGCATTTCGATGCCTACCTTTTGCAATAAGTCTTTGTAGAATATTGGGGCGGAGGCAATTCCTCTCCATTCAATCATACCTTTGGGATTCAGGATTACTTTATCAGCTACGCTGGACAGGTAATAAAGTCCTTGTGTATATCCATCGCTATAAGCTACGATAAATTTTCCGCTCTCTTTAAAGTCGGTCAATGCATTGCGAATAGCCTGTAAAGAAGCATATGGAGAGCCTAATGCAGAAGCCTGAATGTAGATCCCTTTGATATTTTCGTTCTCTTTTGCTTTTTTAATGGAAGCAAGGATATCATCGAGACCATAGACATTTGAATTGTCTCCTGTGAGCATGGAGAGTACATTTTCCAGACTTTCCTGAGTACGTTCTACCAATATACCATTTAGATCGAGCATCATTACTGAGTTTTTCTTCACTACTGTTTCTGTATCGGAAGAAGAAACAATTCCGAAAATCACCATAATACCGATGAAAAACAGAACAATGCTTGACAGTATGATACCTGTAACTGTGGCAAGCGTAAATTTAAAGAAATCTTTCATTGTATTTATTGTTTTTTATGCTAGCTCATCTTAAAGCTAACAAAGATAAATAATTGAGTTGATATTTATCCCATAAGTCGCATAGTTTTTTGTTTTGTCACAGATATAAAGGAAATTAATGTTATTTTCGGGTGATTCTTTCGCTTTTAAATGTGATGTTGATATTATATAATCCAGTTCTCTCTCTCTTATATATTCTGTAAGTGATAAGTACTGATTCAAAATTAGTATACTCTATAAATATGAATTTATTAAAACGCAAATGATCGCAGATTTTTGCGAATTAGATTGTTGCATTATATTTGAAAGCAATATTCCTTTTGCGAAAATCTGCGTTCAGCGGTTCAATAATACCCTGGCCAATAATCATTTATATTGTGATGTATTACTTATAGAAAAAAGAGGGACTATTCCTTTTACAGAATAACTCCCTCTTCCCACTCTTAAAGAAACTACTACTTATTATTTCTTCAGAAAAGATTCTTTCATTTTGGCAATGTCGTTCAGATAATCCTGCAAATCCTGTTCATGGTCTTCCTCCTCAGCTAAAATATGCTTGGCGATATCACATGTAGTATAATCTTTACCATTGGTAAAGTTAGCAATTTCCTGATAACGAAGGATGGCACAACGTTCTGAGGCTACATTCTGATTTAGTAAACTAACTGAATCAAACTCGGTTGGTGTGTCATACTTGCATCTGGCCAATTCAAACCTTACAGGATTTTCACACTTTCTTTAGCCATAATTTTAAGTTTAGGTTATAAATATTAAGTTGCTTAAGTAACAGGGGGTAAAGAATTTTGTTTTCGGATGTATTTGATTTAACAATAACAAAAACACTTATTTGTTAAATGGAAACTAATTTACTTTTTTTGAAGCATTTCCATGTATTCACTCGGAGACATCTTTTCGATATTGGAGAAATAGCAGATAAAGGATCTTTTTTTTGATTCTACTGTGGTGGCTGATGTTGATTTGCCACTTTCGATTGAAGAACGTCCTATTGGTGGATTTAGTATTTTGCTCATTCGTTGTATTATGAATGAAGTTTCCTATCAGCGCCTGGGTAGTGAGAATCGGTTAACTATGAAGAAATCTCTTTGAGTTGTTTCTTTGTTTGAGGTTTTTCGTATACATTTAATGGGGAATATATTAGCTCCTTGTTTGTGGATATTTATTCCTTTGTTTTTCTTATTGTTTTCCTTTTTTTCTTCTTGTTTTCCAGTAAAATAAGTGTACAATCTTTTATTTTTTTAATTCTTTGGTTTTCAATCAATTGCCTTTTTGATTTTTTCCTCTACGAGAAACGCCTCGTTTCTCTACGGAGATCGCCCCGTTTCTCTACGATGATCGCCTTGTTTCTCT
>NZ_CAXSVC010000062.1:0-9867 GCF_964240755.1 Bacteroides sp. HPS0048
TAAGCCGTATTCTTATTTATTCTGTTTATGAAGGATAATCAATACTCTGTGTTCCTCTGTGAAACTCGGTGGTGAAAGTTTCTGTGCCCCTGTGAAACTCGGTGCCAATCTGTGGGGAACCAACGTAAACACAGCCTGGAGAACTTCCCAGTGTGGGAAATACAAGGAATCAATGGTTTTAATATGCATTAATCTGTGTTTATCTGCATTTTGTTGATAATGGTATCACAAGATATTAAATTATCGGTTGAATCAATTTAAGGCGTTTTTTGGTGTTTATGTTCTATTTGTGATACTATAAAGAAAACACTGAAAACAATTCACAGAAATTCTGAAAATCAAGAAGTAATATTGTATAAAACTCTATATTGAAACGCTATTAACTATTTATTATATCCTCCCTAAACGAGCTACTTTTAGAAGGAAACTTGATATATAATCAAGCTCTTTTTCGTGTAGATCACATATTTATTTAAAAGAAAGATTCTTTTAGTTAAAACAAAATTAAACTGAATTATGTTATTACTGTAGAGTTGGGATTCTTGATAATTAAAAGATGTAAATTATAGACTTTATATCTGATTAGTTATTATTTTTGCGGCATATTTCAATTCATGATTTGAAACCTTTTTATAAAGTGTACAATGAAAACGTCTGTTAAATATCTACTAATGTTTATTCTGCTGCTATCATTTAGCATGCGGGGTAATGCATTGAGTATAGACGATTCTTCTGTTGCTACCTGTCAGGTTTCAGAATCTGCAAAGAATGCTGTTTCCGCTTCTTTAGACAGTGATGATGTCGCTTTCTACAATAGACTACATGCATTATCGATTTCGGATGTAGAGTTGGGTTTTAAACCAATTTCCGAGTCACATACTTCCTCCCATAATCAGCGTATGCGTCGCAGCATGGAAATCTTCGATTCTTTGAAGGATATTATGCATAAGCTGTGTCTAAGAGAGAATTTATTAGTACTTGACAAAAGTAAATCCTACCATTCTGATAAGGATCCTTATTACGCTCAATCCAGCAGCGAATATTACATCTTCGCGCTAAGACGCATCCTTATTTAATTCCTTTTTATTTATTCTGCACGTTTGCTATGCGGCTTAGAATGTGATTCTTTGTCGTAGAGCCCGGGTGCGTTGCGCTCAATTGTACCTCTGAATTTTAAATTCAATCAAATTAATAAATTCTTTAAAACAAAAAAACTGATTATGGAAACTACTCAAAAAAAATCCTCGTTTAAAGGTATCAAATCTGCTGGATGGGTTATTGTATGCTGTTTTATACTGGCTATCTGCATTTATGAATTCTTGCTCGGAAACCCTGGAAACTTTGTGAACAACGACCCCAACAATCATCCATTGCCTGGAAACTTCTTAGGAACAATTTACAAAGGTGGTATTATCGTACCGATTATTCAAACTTTATTACTGACAGTGCTTGCTCTTAGTGTAGAACGTTATTTTGCACTTCGTTCGGCTTTCGGTAAAGGAACTCTGGTGAAATTTGTAGAAAACATTAAAGGAGCACTTTCTGCAGGTGATTTGCAAAAGGCACAGGAAATCTGTGACAAACAACGTGGTTCTGTAGCTAACGTAGTTACTGCTACTCTGAAAAAGTATGATGAAATGGAAAAAGACAATACATTGTCTAAAGACCAAAAGTTGTTGGCTATTCAGAAAGAATTGGAAGAAGCTACTGCTCTCGAATTGCCTATGATGGAACAAAATCTTCCGATTATCGGTACTATTACTACCTTAGGTACTTTGATGGGACTACTCGGTACAGTTATCGGTATGATCCGTTCATTTGCTGCTTTGGCTGCTGGTGGTAGTGCTGACTCTATGGCTTTGTCACAAGGTATTTCTGAGGCTTTGATCAACACAGCTTTTGGTATTCTTACTGGTGCATTGGCTGTTATTTCTTACAACTACTACACTAATAAGATTGATAAACTGACTTATAGCCTTGACGAAGTCGGATTTTCTATTGTGCAGACATTTGCTGCAACTCATAAATAAGCGTGCGAACCCTTTAAAAAATAAAAATCATGGGTAGAGCAAAAATTAAAAAGAAAAGTACGTTCATTGATATGACGGCGATGAGTGACGTTACTGTGTTGCTGCTTACTTTTTTTATGTTGACATCTACATTTGTAAAAAAGGAGCCGGTACAAGTAACAACTCCAGCCTCAGTTTCCGAAATTAAAATTCCGGAAAGCAATATCCTTTCGATATTGGTCGATCCGGACGGAAAGATATTTATGAGTCTGGATAAACAATCGGATATGAGAGAAGTCCTGGAAAATATGGGAAAGGAGTATGGAGTAACATTTACACCGGAGCAGGAACAGAAGTTTGCTATCTCTTCTACCTTTGGTGTACCAATGAAAAGTATGAAAACTTTCCTGGATTTACCAACGGATCAACAAGATGCTGTATTGAAGAATGAAGGAATTCCTTGTGATAGTATCGATAATCAGTTTAAGGCATGGGTACGTAATGCACGTGCAGTGAATTCAGATTTGCGTATTGCTATTAAGGCAGACCAGAATACTCCATATGCTGTGATTAAGAATGTTATGAACTCGCTTCAGGATCTCAGAGAAAACAGATACAATCTGATAACTTCTCTGAAAACTACTTCTGAAAACTAAAAACGAATAAAACTATGAGTGCTGAAGTACAAGAAAGCGGTAAAAAGAAAAAAGGCAGCAAACAGAAAAAGATGGCTGTGCGCGTAGACTTTACGCCGATGGTCGATATGAATATGCTGCTGATTACGTTCTTTATGCTTTGTACCTCTCTGAGCAAACCTCAGACGATGGAGATAAGCATGCCGAGCAATGATAAAAATATCACAGAAGAGCAACAGAGTAAGGTGAAGGCTTCACAGGCTATTACATTGTTGCTGGGAAGTGATAATAAATTATACTATTATGAAGGTGAACCTAACTATAAGGACTATACATCGTTGAAAGAGACGAGTTATAAGCCGGATGGACTAAGGGCCATACTTCTGAAAAAGAATGCGGCTGCTGTGCGTAAAGTGAATGAACTGAAACAACAGAAGCTTGAACTAAAGATATCAGAGGACGAATTTACAAAGCAACTTTCTGAGATAAAAGGTGGAAAGGATACTCCGACAGTGATTATTAAAGCTACGGATGATGCTTCGTATATGAATCTGATTGACGCTCTCGATGAAATGCAAATTTGCAATATTGGTAAGTATGTGATAACGAACATTGCCGAAGCAGACGAATTCCTGATTAAGAATTACGACTCTAAAGGTGAGCTCTCACAAAATATTGCCGAATAATTAAGTAACACCTAAAAGAAAAAGAACAATGGCAAAAATAGATTTGACCTCTTCAGCATGGTGTGATCTGATATTTAATGGCAAGAACAAGGCATATGGTGCCTATAAGATGCGTGAAGATTCACCCAAAAGACACAATATAGCGATGCTGTTTGTAGTAGTCGTTGCATTGATTGGATTTAGCATTCCGGCACTTATCAAGCTTGCTACGCCTAAACAAAAAGAGGTAATGACTGAGGTAACTACCCTGTCACAACTGGAAGAACCGGAAGTGAAACAGGATGAAATGAAGAAAGTGGAGCCGGTAGCTCCTCCGCCTCCTGCTTTAAAGAGCTCTATCAAATTTACGGCACCTGTCATCAAGAAAGATGAAGAGGTACACGAGGATGATGAGATTAAGAGCCAGCAGGAATTGACGGAAACAAAAGTTGCTATCTCCATTGCCGATGTAAAGGGTAACGATGAAGCAAATGGTAAAGATATTGCTGACTTGAAGCAGGTGGTAACACAGGCTGAGCCAGAACCCGAAAAAATCTTTGATATGGTGGAACAGATGCCTACATTCCCTGGAGGAAATGCAGAGCTGATGTCTTTCCTTGCAAAGAATATTAAATATCCTACCATTGCACAGGAGAATGGAACACAGGGACGTGTAATAGTACAGTTTGTTGTAGAGAAAGATGGTTCTATTGCAGATGCACGCGTGGCACGTGGAGTAGACCCTTATCTGGACAAAGAGGCACTCCGTGTGATAAAATCCATGCCTCATTGGATTCCCGGAAAGCAAAATGGTAAGCCGGTGAGGGTGAAATATACTGTTCCGGTTATGTTTAAATTACAATAATGTGATGATGAAGAGACAATTCTGGTTAATTAGTTTTTGTGTTTTGGTTGCATTGACTTCATGTAACCGTAAACCTAAGGACGGATTTACAGATACATATACGTCAGGTGTTATCTCTATTGCTGCAGATGAAAGTTTTCAGCCTATTGTGCAGGAAGAGATAGATGTGTTTGAGGGAATATATCCTTTGGCCGGAATTGTCCCTCGTTATACTACTGAGGTTGATGCTGTCAATCTTCTTCTGAAAGATAGTGTGCGTCTGGCGATAACCACCCGTACATTGACCAAAGAAGAGATGAACTCATTTCATAGCCGTAAGTTTTTCCCTAGGGAGATTAAACTGGCTACGGATGGACTGGCTCTGATTGTAAATCGGCAAAATCGGGATTCACTGATTAGTGTACGGGATATTCGTCGGATACTAACCGGTGAGGTAACAAGTTGGAAGGATATTTATCCGGATTCACGTTTGAAGGATATCAGTGTGGTATTTGATAATCCTAATTCAAGTACAGTGCGTTTTGCAACTGATTCTATTTGTGGTGGAAAATCGCTTTCTACGACGAATGTAAAAGCTTTGCGAACCAATCGGCAAGTTATCAATTATGTGGCTCAAACACCGGATGCTATTGGAGTAATTGGTGTGAACTGGTTAGGTAACCGAAGCGATACAACTAATCTTTCTTTCCGTGATGAAGTCAGGGTGATGTCTGTCAGTGCTGAGGATATAGCTACACCGGAAAATAGTTACAAGCCTTATCAGGCCTATTTATATTATGGAGACTATCCATTGGCACGACCGATTTATATTTTATTGAACGATCCTCGTAGTACTTTGCCCTGGGGATTTGCTTCATTTTTGACTTCCGACAGAGGGCAGCGGATTATATTAAAGTCCGGATTAGTTCCGGCCACTCAACCAGTACGTATAGTGAGTGTAAAAGACGAATAATAACTAAAATTGATTACAATGAAACGATTTCAATTATTTTTAGCAGGGGCATTTATAGCAACCGGTTCTCTTTTTGCACAATCGGGAGATACCGAATGGCAAGCTGGATTTGCCAAAATGAAAACTCTTATTCAGACCGATCTGAACCAGGCTTCGGAACAGGCTGATCAATTATTGAAAGGAAAAAATAAAAAGAATCCGGAATTAGTGATAGCTGTGGCACATGCATTTCTGGATGCTGGAAAACTGCCTGAAGCAGAAGAATATCTGACTTTGGCAAAGAAAATAGATAGAAAATCTGCTGATATTTCTGTTCTGGAGGGAGACATTGCTTTTGCCCGGAAAGATGCCGGTACTGCTTGCCAGATGTATGAACAAGCTATCTATTTTAATCCGAAGAGTGAACAGGCCTATCTGAAACTGGCCGATATATACAAAGGAGCTAATCCACAACAGGCTATTGAGAAACTGGAACAGCTGAAAGCGGTTGATCCTTCAAGTGTACAGGCTGACAAAAAGCTGGCTGAAGTATACTATATGAACAATCGCTTTGATAAAGCTGCTGAAGCATATGCCCGTTTTATAGATACTCCTGAAGCCACGGAGAATGATTTAGTGAAATATGCATTTGCTCTTTTCCTGAATCATAAATTTGATAAGTCTTTGGAGATAGCCAATAAGGGATTGCAACGGAATGCCCGTCATGCTGCTTTCAATCGCCTGGCGATGTATAATTACACAGATATGAAACGTTATGACGAAGCTAAGAAAGCAGCCGATGCCTTCTTCGGTGCTTCTGATAATGCTGATTATTCTTATTTGGACTATATGTATTACGGACATCTGCTCAATGCTATAAAAATGTATGATGAAGCTGTCATACAATATCAGAAAGCTATTGAACTGGATGCAACGAAAACTGATTTATGGCGTGAGATTTCTAACGCTTATGAGCAGAAGAACGATTATACGAAGGCTATTGATGCCTATCAGAAGTACTATAAGTCATTGTCTGCTGATAAACAGACCTCTGATTTGCAGTTCCAGATAGGAAAACTTTATTACGGAAAAGGTACACAAGGTGATACCCTGACCGTTAGTCTTGATGAACGCAAGGCTGCTCTTGCTTCAGCTGATTCTGTTTTTGCAGTGATAGCTCAGGCTGCTCCGGATAGTTATTTAGGTAACTTCTGGCGTGCACGTGCTAATTCTGCGTTAGACCCGGAAACAACGCAAGGTCTGGCTAAACCTTATTATGAAGAGGTGGCTACATTGCTGGAAAGCAAAAATGACTCGCATTACAATTCCGCGCTTATCGAGTGTTACAGTTATCTGGGGTATTATTATCTGGTGGCTAATAAGCTGCCTGAATCCAAAGATTACTGGAACAAAATTCTGGCTATAGACCCCGCTAATGCTACTGCAAAAAGGGCATTGGATGGCATCAAATAGTAATAATTTTAGTTGTTTGTCGTGTGGGAGGAGTGGAGAGTGATCTTAGCTCCTCTCTTTTATTAACTACATCCTGTTTGTAAATGTAGTTGATGTTATTTTTAGTGAGTTTGTTTTATATTGGTCAAAAACAATCTCTATATCGACTTTTCGTTCAATCAATCTATCAATGAATTAATTTTTTTTCTCTCTATCTATTGCAATATTAAAAAGAATATCTACTTTTGCAGTGTACTATTATACTAATACACTTATACATTATATTAAAAGACAAAAGGTATGATTGCAGTAGAACATCTTTCATTCGTTTACCGTAAGTCAAAGCGTGCCGTGTTGCACGACTTCTCCCTTTCGCTGAAGCAGGGGAGAGTTTACGGATTGCTTGGCAAAAATGGTGCGGGTAAATCCACACTTCTCTATTTGATGACTGGTCTGCTTACTCCTAAAAGCGGGCGGGTTTTATATCATGATACAGACGTTCGCCGCCGTCTGCCGGTGACTTTACAAGACATGTTTCTTGTTCCCGAAGAGTTTGAATTACCGGCAGTCTCTTTGGTTAGTTATGTTGAACTGAACAGTCCGTTTTACCCTCGTTTCAGTAAGGAGGATATGGTGAAATACCTTCATTACTTTGACATGGACATGGATATCAATTTAGGGGCTCTTTCTATGGGGCAGAAAAAGAAAGTGTTCATGAGCTTTGCTCTTGCTACAAATACCTCTTTATTACTGATGGATGAACCGACCAATGGACTCGATATTCCAGGGAAGAGCCAGTTCCGTAAATTTATAGCTTCAGGTATGACGGATGATAAAACAATTATTATTTCCACACATCAGGTACGCGACATTGATAAAATTCTCGATCATGTTTTGATTATGGATAATAGCCGTGTATTGCTTGATGAGTCTACGGCAAACATCTGCGAGAAATTGTTATTTCTGGAGAGCGATAATCGTGAGTTGGCAGAAATGGCTCTATTTGCTTCACCCTCCATACAGGGCAATGTGATGATATTGCCTAACACAGAGGGAGAAGAGTCTGATATAAATCTCGAGTTGCTTTTTAATGCTACTTTATCTGTGCCACAGGAGATTGCAAAATTGTTTCATACAAAAACGAATGAGTTATGATAAAAGATACTTTTTTCAGTATGCCCCGCTTTGTGAATCTTTGCCGTAAAGATATGGTAGAGAATTGGAGATCAAATGTGCTTCGTATTGTGTTGATGTACGGAGTGATGGCGCTTATTATGATTTGGAACGGTTACTTTCAGTATCGGGGTGGAGGCTATGGAGACACTGATCCTGCCTGGAGATTTCTTCTGCCTCTTTTGATGTGGGGACTTTGGACGTTTGGCTGCCTGAGCGCTTCCTTTACCATGGAAAAGATGAAAACAAAGACAAGCCGCCTTTCTGTATTGATGACTCCTGCCACTCCTTTTGAAAAGTATATTTCACGTTGGCTGGTTTCTACTGTTGTCTTTTTGGTTGTCTTTCTTATTGCTTATAAATTGGCCGATTATACCAGAGTATTGGTTTACACACTGAAATATCCGGATATAGATACTATTGCACCGGTTCCGTTGTCACATTGTGTCGGAGGAAACGTTCCCTATTATACATTGACCCGTACGTTGAAAGATTTTATGTTGGTTATTGGAGGATATTTCTTTTTCCAGTCCTGTTTTGTGTTGGGTAGTTCTATCTGGCCCAAGAATGCTTTCTTAAAAACCTTTGTAGCCGGAGTGATCATAACCATTTTCTATGTATTAGTCACTATGGGAGTGGCCAATCTAATTCTTGAAAAGGATGGCGATTACTCTGGTATTTACAGAACGGAACGTACAGAGTATTTCATATTATCAGCTATAATAGTCTTCTTTACACTGATGAACTGGACACTTGCCTATTTCCGTTTTAAAGAGGCTGAAATTATTAATAGAATGTAACAAACTCCTAACTTATGAATTTTAAAGAAGCTAAAGCAATTTATCTACAGATAGCAGATAGAATCTGTGACGAGATACTTCTCGGACAGTACAAAGAGGAGGAACGTATTCCTTCCGTCAGAGAATATGCCGCTATTGTGGAGGTAAATGCCAATACGGCCATGCGTTCATTTGATTATCTCCAGTCACAGGAGGTGATTTACAATAAACGTGGTATTGGCTATTTTGTCTCTGTAGGTGCAAAGAAGAAGATTCTCTCTCTTCGGCGAAAGACATTTTTGAAAGAGGAGCTGGATTATTTCTTCAAACAACTTTATACACTTGGTATTTCGGCAGATGAGATAGCAGAAATGTACCGGGAGTACAGTAAACAACAATAAAAATAAAATCTGATTTATGAAACGTACAACTTATATACTTATAGGAATATTAGTATTGGGGCTGCTGGTATTATTAGCCTTTGTCTTTTATGCCTCAGTAGCCGGCAATAAGCCAAAGGAGGACAAAGAACTTTTCCCGGAATCCGTGTCGATGGATGCGACAGGCGTTCACACCGTAAAGTTTAGACTCGATAAGGAGAATGTGTACATCCCATTGTTGGGCAGATTGTGGGTAAAACCTGGACAGGGGGAGACTAAGACGTTCTCTTATCCCAAAGGAGCTTCCAAATACTTTACGGTTGAACGTGAAAAGGACACCTTGTTCGTCTCTTTCCGTTACGATGAAAAACTGTTTTCAGATAAAAAGGGCGAATATGAATTGCCCACCCGTGGATTGAAATTTAATCTGGAAGCAGATTCAACCTTGAAACTCATTTACAATCATGTGGGCGGATTGGGCGTTGCCCTCTCCAATTTAACATTGGACAGCCTTTCTGTCCGGACCATGTTTCAATCATTTTTAGTTGATTCCTGTAGATTTCGTGCATTGAATACAGAGGTCTTTTCAGGATCCTTCGATGTATACCGGAGTACAATTCGGGATCTGCACATTAATCTAAATGGGATGAAAAATTGGAGAGTAGAGAAGAGTGATATTGATACGGAATACCTGAGCGGCGACTATAAACATCGGTGTGAACTTCCCCGGGGAGAGTGTCGTCAGATGTTTTGGATTCCCCGAAATAAAGATGCAGAATTGAGAGTCACTTTAAAAACTGGAGCCCGTGTCTTGCTTCAGGAGTAATGAGGATAACATTGTATTTATTTTCTGAAAAGATGAGGTTGGTCCGAAAAAAAACGGATCAGCCTCATCTTTATATCGGCTCAGTCTGAAACCTTGGGGGATTGCGTTAAAATTCTTATTTTTGCATCATGAAAACATCCTCTTCCCAAACG
>NZ_CAXSVC010000063.1:0-6346 GCF_964240755.1 Bacteroides sp. HPS0048
TTGGACTCCTTATTTCAAACTTGATATCACTTACAATACCAATGAGGTTGAAATGAATTATGCTCTTTGGAATGCCGAAAGTCGTACTTTCGATAAGAATATGGAAAAGAGTACTTATGCACTGAATCATGACAATATTGTTCGCCTTCTGGCCAGTACAAAATAAGATCAGCAGGTATTAAAATGGCAGGGCTGCGAGATGTAAAGTCTTGCAGCCCTGTTGCTTTTGTCAGAGTTATTGTAAAGAGAGATTATTTGTTAGCAAACAAACCGTCATTTCCATTCAGGATCGTATGTTCGGTAGCCAGATTCCAGTTGTTTTCTTTTTTATTCCATTCGTAGCTCTGGTAGTTGAGTATCTGTCCGGAATCTCTGGTCTGATAGACAGCTTTCGATTTTATATCTGAGTAAGAATCCGTCTTAGCATCCCATGCTGCGTATTCGATACTATTCTCCTGAGGGTCATGTGTGAAATTCAGGCAGTATTGCTTTTCAAATACCTGCATAATCTCACTCCATTTCAATACTTCTTTTTTCGAAACGCTTCCATCAGCATTATACGTATAGTTATATTTCAGATGCGGATGCAGGTATTTACCGTTTTCTACTGTATATACGGTCTGACTTTCCACTTGTTCTCCGTTTGTTGTGGTGTTGTAAGCAAATTCGGGGAGATTGTTGCCACTTACTGTATTCAATACGAATGTCATTGCAATTACTACTGATAATACTAAAGTTTTCATACTATTACTGTTTTATGGGTTTATACTTTTATTTGTTTCTTTCGATGTTGCAAAGATAGAGGGTGGCTTAATCATAGTATGTTATTGCAACGTTATCTTTACGTTAATAAATATCCGGTGGGGTTAATGAGGAAAAAGCATAGAAATTTGCCTATTCTTGATAAATTGTATTGAAGGATTATTCTCCAATTAATCTTGTGTAAATACTCCCCGGTTTTGTGGATTAATTCTACATTCTTATTCATTGGCGTTAATCTAAATTGCTATCAATCTGTTTTTTATATTTTTGGTCTTTTTTTTGTATGTAAATCAGAAATATTCGAATTAAAATTATAACAATGAAACATTTTTATTTTTTATGCATGTTCTTTGGGATTATATGTATATTCAGTAGTTGCTCAAAGGAAGAGGAGCCGATGAAAGTTGAACCGCGTATATTATTAAATAAAACGGATAGTCTGGTAATGCTGGATGTGTACGATAAAACCGGAGGAGGAGTCTACTGGGGAAAAACCTGGGACCGAGGTGATTATAATACCTGGACTGATGTTAAGACGGAAGAAATAAATGGGGAATATCGTATCGTAAATATTCAGATTTCTCCTTCTGCTGTTGGAAGTCTGCCAGCTACCATCGGACAGCTGGCAGAACTACGCATCTTATATTTGAATGGAAATATTGTAGGAGGATTGCCAGCTACTATTGCAAACCTCACGAAATTAGAGATTCTGAGTGTTACTGCCACAGCGTTGGGAGGTGAAATACCCAAAGAAATAGGAGAAGTTAAGAGACTGAAGCGTTTATATTTGATTAATAACGGTATGACGGGAGAGATACCTGTGGAATTGGGGCAGCTTTCCGGTCTTATGTTGATAGATTTAAGCCATAACCACTTCTATGGCACTGTTCCACTGACTCTTTTAGAAAATCCAAATAGAGGAGTTACTTTGAATTACAATGATTTAACCGTGTTGCCATGGGATTGTTGGTTGGATGCCAAATATAATATCCCAAGCGTACAATTCAATAGATTGTCAGGCAAAGTACCTGAGAATGTACGGAATACTGAAAGATGGAAAGATTATAAATGGTTAGTTGGCACTCAACAAGAAGGCTACGGATACATTGAATAAATAAAAATTGTAGAACTAAAAATGAATACTTATGATTAAAAAACTGTTTGGAATAGCATTATTTACTTTTGTGATTAGTGCATGTAGTAGTGTCGAAGATTCTTTGTTGGAAACACCTGTGGGCCCGATAGAAGAACCGGGATTAATTGCGTATCCGAGGAAAAACAATTTGGGTAATATGACAAGAAGCGAATCGATGGCTTCAGATTGGGAAAATTGGAAAACTGTTATTTTAGCTTCCGGAGTATCAGTAGCTCCTCCTTGGGCGGAGATTAGTTCATCAGATATTCCGGAGGAAATTCGTAAAGACATTAAAGTTACGGATGGTTGGGATTTGATTGTTCATACTGTAAATGGCCATGGCGAACGGGGATTAAACTATCTTATTTTCCATAATAAATTTACAGGAATATTGAAGGCTTTTTACTATTTGGAACAAAGTGTAGCGCAGCTTCAGAATACGGCAATCTGGAAAATACATTTTGAATCTCCTCAATCCTTATTGGCATTTGCTTCTGATTATGCGGGAGACGCAACAAAAGATAGTCCGTCCGATCTTTATCTCGGCAACATTACTAACAACTCTGCAAAGGGATATTCTGTCGGCTGGAATTGTTTTCAATTTGAGTTAGCCTATGATCCTGATTTTTTGACGGGAAGTTTACAGTTTATTCCGGAATCTATGACAACTGCGAATATAACTTTAGAAGGTGATTTCGAATCAGAAACGAGTGGGTTGATTATATCTATCACAAATTCCAATCCATTGAGCGGAGCGGTAGAAGGTGTTGCCAAAATGGGAGGAAGCGCGGCAGAGAAATGGGTAGCGAAGCAGGTTGCCGACGGAGCTTTTAAAAAAAAACGGTTCACTTCTTGAAGGTGGAGTAAAAGGTATTGTAAAAACAGGAGTAAGCAAACTATTAGGTTCTTTCATAGGAGGTTTTAATTCTGCTAAAGAAACAACTCAGCAGGTTCAGTTAAAGACAAATGGAACTGTCAAATTGAAAGGTAATATAACCAGTATGCAATCGGGAATGTTGGCTCCGATCTCTTTCTCCATATCAAAAGAGAATGTAGGGACATTGGGCGCATGGGGAGCAGTGAAAAAACCTGTTATTTATCTGCATCCATTAGCTACCTATGAAGAGAAAGATGAACCAAATGAGTTTTCATATATATACGAGTTAGAAGGTTTGAATGGGGCTGATATACAAACAGTTATCAATCCGGAACTATTACCATATGTGACAAGTTATAAATTTAATTATGATGTGTATCAGGATAGTGGTGTATCGGTATGGCATGCATTGGGAAATGACTTAGGAAATAATTTTGAATTTGAAATAAGTTCTCCATATAATTTATACAAAAATATTTATTCTATAACATCATCTTGCAGAGTACCTATTATGTATAAGAATTTTGCGGGAGAGCTTTTGCCTCCGTATGGAACTCCGGCCCCTTATGCAGTTTACCTTCCCGATGCTCCGTTGGGGGGAGGATCGCTTGGTTTTAATAGAACATTTGATCTGACTTCGCATTTTATAGTGGTTGTTACCTTAACCCTTGAAACAAATATAAATGGCGTACAGAGTACTGTAGTAAATAATCAGACCTTTATTCCTGATGTGAAATGGAATCCTACATTATTAGAATCAGCAAAAGGGAAATATTACCCTCATGTAGATAAATAATGGTTTAAACTTTTAATTCATTCCACATCTCTAGAAACGTTATGGAGATTGTATATTCCTGATTCAGTGAATAAATCTGTAAGGTTAATAAGAAGGCAGATGTGTAGTTAGACCCTGATAAAAGTCACTATTTATATTTTTTTCTGATATTTTCTTTGTATTCTGATAATTTCTATTTTACTTTGTAGCGCAAAGTACTTTTTATATGAATAAAGATAAAGCATTAGAATCAGTAAATGAGATAAAGGAGTTGATGGAAAAGTCCTCCAGATTTGTATCTCTCAGTGGTATGACAGCTGTTATGGCTGGTACTTATTCATTGGTTGGCGCTTATGTAGTCGCCCGGGTCTTTAAATCGGAAGCTTCTCTGGCAGAGATGATACTGGTAGCTTCGTTGGTGCTGATAGCTTCGGTTATTACGGCTTGTATACTGTCTTGCTATAAGGCGAGAAAAACCGGACAGAAGATTTTTAGTAAACTGACATACCGGACTTTATGGAACTTTTCGCTTCCCTTGCTTGTAGGGGGACTGTTTTGTATCGCTTTGCTGTTGCATGAGAATTATGGAGTGATTTCTTCGGTCATGTTACTGTTTTACGGGCTTTCTCTGGTCAACGTCTCTAAATTTACTTATTCCAATGTAGCCTGGCTGGGATATGGGTTTCTTCTTTTAGGAGTTGTAGACTGCTTTTTCGAGGGTTATGCACTCATGTTCTGGACCATTGGGTTTGGAGGACTTCATATATTGTACGGTATATTGTTTTATTTGCAATATGAAAGGAGCAAGTAGTTGATGTTAGAAGGATTTCAGAATATAAATAAGGCGTTTGAAAGCAAAGTCCGGTTAGGTATTATGGCGGTCTTGATGGTCAATGAGGAGTCTGACTTTAATACGTTGAAAGAATTACTTTCACTGACGGACGGCAATTTGGCGAGTCATACCCGTGCGCTGGAAGAACTTGGCTATATTGTCTGTAAAAAAGCCTTTGTGGGTAGGAAAACAAAAACTTCTTTCCAGGCCACACCTCCGGGGAAGGAAGCTTTTAAAGAGCACATTGCTGCATTGGAAAGTTTATTGAAATCAACCTGAACGCTTGGCGTTACACAACTTGTTTTTTCTTTTTGGAGAAAAAAGGAGTATTATACAAAAACTAAACTAGACTTAGAAACTATTTTGCATTTTATAGAATTCAAAAAAAAGTTTCTTAATTATTTACTAAACACTATTCTACTATGGACGATTTTAATGAAAATTTGAACAAAGTGGAAAAACCGGTGCATACAAGTAGCTCCCGGAGTTTTTCCAAAACTGTTAAAGTACTGGTTATTGCTGCATTGGTTCTTCTTTTGCTGATACCAATGGTTATGATCGAAAGTATGATTACCGAGCGTGGGCAGACGCAGGTAGATGCCATCGACGAGGTTAGCCAGAAGTGGAGTCTGGCACAGACTGTTACAGGCCCATATATTAATCTGCAATATCCGATTGTCTCTGAAGACAATGGAAAGCAGAAGATCAGCAATGGAAATATAATATTGCTTCCTGATGAGCTTTTTATTGATGGGCAGCTTCGTACAGAAATTCTTAAAAGGGGAATTTATGAGGTGAATGTATATCAGTCGGAGTTAGTTTTTAAAGGTTCCTTCAGTGCGGAAGAACTTCGTAAAAGCGGAGTAGATATAGATGTACTTTATCTCCGGAAAGCGGCTGTCTGTTTCAATCTCACCGATATGCGGGGAATCAGTGAACAGATCAGCATTACTTTGAACGATTCTGTCTACATCTTTGAACCGGGTATGGATGGCAGGGGAGTTAAGAATGTGGGTGTACATGCTGTGGTGGATCTTTCTGCTTTGAAAGAGAATAAAAAACTGCCCTATGAAATGAAGATTAAACTGAAAGGTTCGCAATCTATTAATTTTGCTCCACTGGGGAAAACAACGAAGGTAAATCTGAAAGCCAATTGGAGTACACCAAGTTTTACCGGTAATTATCTGCCAGATAGCAGAGAAGTAACTGAGGAAGGTTTTTCTGCACACTGGCAGGTGTTGAATCTGAACCGGAATTATTCTCAGGTGATAATTGATTATCGTAATGCGGGTGTTAAGGATATCGAAAATTCTAATTTCGGAGTAAATCTGAAAGTTCCCGTCGAGCAATATCAACAATCGATGCGTTCTGCCAAATATGCTATTCTCATCATACTACTGACGTTTGCAGTGATATTCTTTACGGAGATGATGGAAAAGACACGTATCCATGTGTTGCAATACCTGTTGGTGGGATTGGCGCTTTGTTTATTCTATAGCTTATTGTTATCTATATCCGAACATGTAGGGTTCAATATGGCTTATCTGATTTCGGCAGTATTGACAATCGGTCTGGTAGGAGGTTATATGCTGGGTATCATTAAAAAGAAGAAACCGGCATTTATTATGTCGGGACTATTAAGTGTACTGTACATTTACATATTTATTCTTATCCAGTTAGAGACTTTTGCTTTGCTTGCCGGAAGTTTGGGATTGTTTGTAATACTTGCCTCCGTAATGTATTTTTCAAAGAAGATTGACTGGTTTAATGAGTGAACAACCGGACTCTGATCATTAACATTATTAACAGTATTCCTTAACTATAATTTTTGTACTGACAAGAGTACGTACTTTTATATACTAAGAGTACGTACTTTTGCTATATAAAAGTGGTTCTTCTTCAATTTAGTTGAAAAAGACATGTTCCATCACCATCTTAATTCTTAGCAACTCTAATCCTGCCCTT
>NZ_CAXSVC010000064.1:0-5987 GCF_964240755.1 Bacteroides sp. HPS0048
CTTCCTTTCATTTTTATGTTTTACAACACCTTTGCAAATCAGCGTCTTACAAAAAAGTTTTCTTTTTATTCCAAAATAATTCCTGATATATTTTGCTTATATTGTAAAAAGGTCTACTTTTGCATCCGCTTAGCCAGAGGAGCTAAGTTATTAAGCTTGACATGATTGAAAGCGCGGATTGCCGGCTAAGTTATTAAACAAAAAAACTTCCAAAAAGATTTGGTTTCAATGTTTAAAAGTTCTTATCTTTGCAGTCCGATTCGCAAATAAAAGGCGTTTTTTTCTTTGCAGGTTTTTTCTCCTTTCGCAAGAGAGCTGTTAGATAATCCTCGGAAAAAAAACTAAAAAAAACTTCCAGAAACATTTGGTAGTTATAAAAAAGTCCTTTATCTTTGCACCCGCTTTTGAAACGAAGCGATTAAAAAAACGAAGCGTTCTTTGAAAAATTGATAAACAATACAAGTAGTACAAGTCCAAAACAGTAAAATGTTTTGAGAAATTAGAACCGTCAATACTTATATATATAGGTATTTGAAATAAGGTCAATAAATAACGGTATCCTGAACAGAGCTAAAATTAAGTTTTTTAGTATTTAAGTTTTTTAGTATTTAAGTTTAGCCGTTCCCTATCAACGGGAATTAATAAACTCACCAACTAACCAACTTATCCTCTAATGAACTTACACAATACTTTTACAATGAAGAGTTTGATCCTGGCTCAGGATGAACGCTAGCTACAGGCTTAACACATGCAAGTCGAGGGGCATCAGGATGTAGCAATACATTGCTGGCGACCGGCGCACGGGTGAGTAACACGTATCCAACCTGCCTTTTACTCGGGGATAGGCTTTCGAAAGAAAGATTAATACCCGATGGCATAATATTTCCGCATGGGATTATTATTAAAGAATTTCGGTAAAAGATGGGGATGCGTTCCATTAGGCAGTTGGCGGGGTAACGGCCCACCAAACCTTCGATGGATAGGGGTTCTGAGAGGAAGGTCCCCCACATTGGAACTGAGACACGGTCCAAACTCCTACGGGAGGCAGCAGTGAGGAATATTGGTCAATGGGCGAAAGCCTGAACCAGCCAAGTAGCGTGAAGGATGACTGCCCTATGGGTTGTAAACTTCTTTTATAGGGGAATAAAATGAGCCACGTGTGGCTTTTTGTATGTACCCTATGAATAAGGATCGGCTAACTCCGTGCCAGCAGCCGCGGTAATACGGAGGATCCGAGCGTTATCCGGATTTATTGGGTTTAAAGGGAGCGTAGGTGGACATGTAAGTCAGTTGTGAAAGTTTGCGGCTCAACCGTAAAATTGCAGTTGATACTGTGTGTCTTGAGTACAGTAGAGGTGGGCGGAATTCGTGGTGTAGCGGTGAAATGCTTAGATATCACGAAGAACTCCGATTGCGAAGGCAGCTCACTGGACTGTTACTGACACTGAGGCTCGAAAGTGTGGGTATCAAACAGGATTAGATACCCTGGTAGTCCACACAGTAAACGATGAATACTCGCTGTTTGCGATATACAGCAAGCGGCCAAGCGAAAGCATTAAGTATTCCACCTGGGGAGTACGCCGGCAACGGTGAAACTCAAAGGAATTGACGGGGGCCCGCACAAGCGGAGGAACATGTGGTTTAATTCGATGATACGCGAGGAACCTTACCCGGGCTTAAATTGCATTTGAATGTTGGGGAAACCCAACAGCCGCAAGGCAAATGTGAAGGTGCTGCATGGTTGTCGTCAGCTCGTGCCGTGAGGTGTCGGCTTAAGTGCCATAACGAGCGCAACCCTTATCTTTAGTTACTAACAGGTCATGCTGAGGACTCTAGAGAGACTGCCGTCGTAAGATGTGAGGAAGGTGGGGATGACGTCAAATCAGCACGGCCCTTACGTCCGGGGCTACACACGTGTTACAATGGGGGGTACAGAAGGCAGCTACCTGGTGACAGGATGCTAATCCCAAAAGCCTCTCTCAGTTCGGATCGAAGTCTGCAACCCGACTTCGTGAAGCTGGATTCGCTAGTAATCGCGCATCAGCCACGGCGCGGTGAATACGTTCCCGGGCCTTGTACACACCGCCCGTCAAGCCATGGGAGCCGGGGGTACCTGAAGTACGTAACCGCAAGGAGCGTCCTAGGGTAAAACTGGTGACTGGGGCTAAGTCGTAACAAGGTAGCCGTACCGGAAGGTGCGGCTGGAACACCTCCTTTCTGGAGTGATACCGCGATTTTAATTGACAGTTGACAATTGACAGTTGACAATTCAACTCTGATTGTTCATACAATTAAAGACATATGACTTTATTAAGGTTCTAACTGTACTACTGGTACTTGTTTATTTATAGATATAGATCAACCATCTATAGAAGTATAGATAGAGATAAACAAGAGAAAACAGAAGCCGGGTCTAATAATAGGCTCAGTTTGAACTAGTCCTATAGCTCAGTTGGTTAGAGCGCTACACTGATAATGTAGAGGTCGGCAGTTCAACTCTGCCTGGGACTACTTCTCGAATTGACAATTGAAAGTTGAAAATGATAAATCCTTGTGATTAAGTCGTTCTTGATTCTTTCTTCTCAATTCTTCGAAGGGGGATTAGCTCAGCTGGCTAGAGCATCTGCCTTGCACGCAGAGGGTCAACGGTTCGAATCCGTTATTCTCCACTCTCTTTAGGTTTTTGAGTTTATATGTTTCTGAGTTGGTAAGTTTTAAAACTTACGACCTAATGAACAGACAAACTGACAAACTAAAAAGAAACGATCTTTGACATGTTGTACAAAAAAAAAGTAAATTTAGTAAAGAGCTAAAAGTATATATCGAACCGTACGCTGTTGTTTTAACAGTATAAAGGCAAGATAATGAAAGTAAGAAAGGGCGCATGGCGGATGCCTTGGCTCTCGGAGGCGATGAAGGACGTGATAAGCTGCGATAAGCTGCGGGTAGGTGCAAATGACCTTTGATCCGCGGATTTCCGAATGGGACAACCCAATTGGTTGAAGACCAATTATACTGCACTGCAGTAGGCTAACGCAGGGAACTGAAACATCTTAGTACCTGCAGGAAAAGAAAATAAATAATGATTCCCCTAGTAGTGGCGAGCGAACGGGGAATAGCCCAAACCAATTATGTTACGGCATAATTGGGGTTGTAGGACCACGTTTTGGGACGAAAGTTGGTGAGTGGAATGATCTGGAAAGTTCAGTCATAGACGGTGATAACCCTGTACACGAAGCCATCTGAACCCTAGTGGTATCCTGAGTAGCGCGGAGCACGAGGAATTCTGCGTGAATCTGCCGGGACCATCCGGTAAGGCTAAATACTCCCGAGAGACCGATAGCGAACCAGTACTGTGAAGGAAAGGTGAAAAGCACTTCGAATAGAAGAGTGAAATAGTCCCTGAAACCGTGCGCCTACAAGCGGTCGGAGCAGCTTTTTGTTGTGACGGCGTGCCTTTTGCATAATGAACCTACGAGTTACTTTTTCCGGCAAGGTTAAGCGTCTGAAGACGTGCAGCCGAAGCGAAAGCGAGTCTGAACAGGGCGTTATAGTCGGAAGGAGTAGACGCGAAACCAAGTGATCTACCCTTGGGCAGGTTGAAGGTTAGGTAACACTAACTGGAGGACCGAACCGATAAGCGTTGAAAAGCTTCCGGATGACCTGAGGGTGGGGGTGAAAGGCTAATCAAACTTGGAGATAGCTCGTACTCCCCGAAATGCATTTAGGTGCAGCCTTGTGAATTACTAATGTGAGGTAGAGCGACTGATAAGATGCGAGGGCTTCGCCGCCTATCAAGTCTTGATAAACTCCGAATGCGCATTAGTTCAATCACAGGAGTGAGGGCATGGGTGCTAAGGTCCATGTCCGAAAGGAGAAGAATCCAGACCATCAGCTAAGGTCCCCAAATAAACACTAAGTTGAACTAACGAAGTCAGATTGCTAAGACAGCTAGGATGTTGGCTTGGAAGCAGCCATTCATTTAAAGAGTGCGTAACAGCTCACTAGTCGAGGAGTTTGGCGTGGATAATAATCGGGCATCAAGTGTTTTACCGAAGCTATGGGATCAGTAATGATCGGTAGGGGAGCATTCCACTCTGCGTTGAAGGTGTACCGTCAGGTATGCTGGAGCGTGTGGAAAAGCAAATGTAGGTATAAGTAACGATAAAGGGGGTGAGAAACCCCCTCGCCGAAAGACTAAGGTTTCCTGATCAACGCTAATCGGATCAGGGTTAGTCGGGTCCTAAGGCTCAGCCGAACGGTGATGCCGATGGCAGAACAGGTTAATATTCCTGTACTACCTTTAGGAGTGACGTGGAGACGGAGGCGTGACAGCGCCGCGAACTGACGGAATAGTTCGTTGAAGGGTGTAGATGTTGATTGCGGCAGGCAAATCCACCGCAAGA
This sequence comes from Bacteroides sp. HPS0048, assembly GCF_964240755.1. Lineage (NCBI taxonomy): Bacteria > Pseudomonadati > Bacteroidota > Bacteroidia > Bacteroidales > Bacteroidaceae > Bacteroides > Bacteroides sp. HPS0048. Next base: position 4,407 of record NZ_CAXSVC010000064.1, read on the forward strand.
GTCGAACCTGATAGTATGGAGCGTTCTTCTGAACAATCCAATAGTGCGTGTAAACATACTCCCAAGAAAATCCGCTAAACTTAATCTTAAAGGTACCCGTACCGTAAACGGACACACGTAGTCGGGTTGAATATACTAAGGCGCTTGAGTGAATCACGGTTAAGGAACTAGGCAAATTGACCCTGTAACTTCGGGATAAAGGGTCCCCGTCAGTGATGGCGGGGCGCAGAGAATAGGTCCAGGCAACTGTTTAACAAAAACACAGGGCTGTGCAAAATTGAAAGATCACGTATACAGCCTGACACCTGCCCGGTGCTGGAAGGTTAAGAGGAGATGTCATCGCAAGAGAAGCATTGAATTGAAGCCCCAGTAAACGGCGGCCGTAACTATAACGGTCCTAAGGTAGCGAAATTCCTTGTCGGGTAAGTTCCGACCTGCACGAATGGTGTAATGATCTGGACACTGTCTCAACCGTGAGCTCAGTGAAATTGTAGTATCGGTGAAGATGCCGATTACCCGCGATGGGACGAAAAGACCCCGTGAACCTTTACTATAGCTTAACATTGAATTTGGGTAATTGATGTGTAGGATAGGCCGGAGACTTTGAAGCAGGTACGCCAGTATTTGTGGAGTCGCTGTTGAAATACGGCCCTTTGATTATTTGAGTTCTAACTCGTTGTTACGAGGACACTGTTTGGTGGGTAGTTTGACTGGGGTGGTCGCCTCCAAAAGTGTAACGGAGGCTTCTAAAGGTGCCCTCACGCCGATTGGTAACCGGCGGTAGAGTGTAATGGCATAAGGGCGCTTGACTGGGAGACTAACAAGTCGATCAGGTAGGAAACTAGAGCATAGTGATCCGGTGTTTCCGCATGGAAGGGACATCGCTCAAAGGATAAAAGGTACTCCGGGGATAACAGGCTGATCCCTCCCAAGAGCTCATATCGACGGAGGGGTTTGGCACCTCGATGTCGGCTCGTCACATCCTGGGGCTGGAGAAGGTCCCAAGGGTTGGGCTGTTCGCCCATTAAAGTGGCACGCGAGCTGGGTTCAGAACGTCGTGAGACAGTTCGGTCTCTATCTATCGTGGGCGTATGAAATTTGCGTGGCTCTGACACTAGTACGAGAGGACCGTGTTGGACTGACCGCTGGTTTACCAGTTGTGCCGCCAGGTGCATTGCTGGGTATCTAAGTCGGGATTGGATAAGTGCTGAAAGCATCTAAGTACGAAGCCAGCCACAAGATTAGATTTCTTAGGGTCGTCATAGACGATGACGTTGATAGGAGGCAGGTGTAAAGGTAGTAATATCATAGCCGAGCCTTACTAATTGCCCGTTGACTTTTGTTTTCTTTCCTTTTTGTATGGTTTATATATACGTTTAGTTCTTTTTGACTGAATTGCTTTTTGTACACATGTCTACCTTCTTTAGGTGACTATAGCATCAGGGTTCCACCTCTTCCCATTCCGAACAGAGAAGTTAAGCCTGATCACGCCGATGGTACTGCGTAACAGTGGGAGAGTAGGTAGTCGCCGTTTTTTGAATCCCCCTTTCGTCAAGATGATTGATGGAAGGGGGATTCTTT
>NZ_CAXSVC010000065.1:0-5601 GCF_964240755.1 Bacteroides sp. HPS0048
AAACAATTAATATTCAATTAAATAACAATAAGAAAAGTACATATGCAATAGTAATTTATTTAATGCGTCGGCCCTGCCTGAACCAATTTTAACAGTAATAAGGAAAGGAGAAAAAGAATATAATGAAGATAGTATATTGCAACTTATGAAAAAGCTAAAATCTAATACGGATTCACGTTTTCAGCATATCACTCCAGAAAATTTTGTTAATACTCTAAAGAAAGGTATGTCTCTTTCAGATGTTTTTTTAGAACTAATCTTTGAAGAAACAACAGAAGAAGAAATGCAACTTTTACGACAAAAGCTTGAATCGGAAAAAACAGAAGAAATTTATTACTTTATTGATGAAGAGACCAAGAATGAACGTTTGAAGTTTAGGAATAAGATAAACTTGGATGATATATATGATACATTAATTAATAATATACAGTGTCCTCAATATAAACCTATATCTGAATTTGACTTATATTTCATACAAGCTGTCGTTATTGTGTATCATGAGGAATATGAAGGATGGAAAAGTAAGGTGGAAATAGAAGGTACTATAAATTTAGACCTTGTATCTGAATTTTATTTTGGGGAAGGTTATAGAAATGAAGTCTTTTCATTTTATTATAATTATTATGAAGGAAAATGTTTTAACCAGTTATTCCATGCTATGAATTACGGTTTTATAAAGCCAGAAGTAATGAAAAAATATGTTATTGATAGGTTACAAGAATTGGAGTTGGCAGAATATGTCCAAAAAAGATATGATGAATACCGAAAAGTAACTGGTGGCGGCAAGGATTTTTGTTTTTATGAACGATTGGATATTATTAAAGTAGGAAAAGAGTTATCTCGCTATTATGCTAACTTGCCAAATGGTGAGAAGAACTATTTTTTTACTCGCATGTGTTTGTCGGATGTGATAGATAATGTGATACCAGCTTTAAAATCCGGACTTGATGTTGCAGCTTTTGCTTCGTTATTGTGGAAAAGTAAATTTTTTAATTCATCTATTGAGGATGACAGATTTACCAATTTCCGTGATGATATAGCTAACATATTTAAATTAAATGGTATTCCTAATATAACTGATTATACGGTAGGTAAGTTGAAAGTTAAAGAGAAAGCAAAAAAACTTAGAGGACAATTTAAGAGTCTTGAAATATTGGTTGAAGAGAAATATTTTACATAAACGACCCGTTCCCGACCTGTTCCTCTTTTCTTGTATTTATAGTTTTTTTATCTCCTTGTATTATAACTATTACGTTGTTTTACAGGGAGATATCTTTTTATGCTTATGTTCCTCTAGTCAAAACGTGTTTTTTTTCTTTTTTACTTTACAACCGAATTCTGAGCGCTCTGAATTCAGAATAGATGTTCAACAATTAAAAATTAGAAGAAAATATGAAAGATACCTTATTAAAAGAAAAACCTCTTTTCCAGTCTACTTTGGGTGATTTGATGGAGGTCTTGAAAGAAGAGTTAGGCTTTGCAAGTGAGAGTGGTAACGATGAAAAGGACAACATCTTCCCATCTGGTGGTAAACATTATGTCCGGGGCATGAAAGAACTGGCAAAAGCTCTTCATTGCTCCATTTCGACTGCTCAACGCATAAAGAGTAGCGGTGTCATTGATGCAGCTATTTCTCAAAACGGTAAGGTCGTTGTAATTGATGTTGAGCGGGCTTTGGACATATTGAGAGTTTCTAATAAAAAATGGGGGCGTAAGAACTCCAAGTAATTAACTGGAATAGACAGTTTCACTGGAAAATATGCCGGCTGTTTTCAATGGTGAAGCTGTCTATTCATAAATCAAGAAAAAGCATGAAGGAAAAGAACTGGGAATTACTTGTCTTAAATGAATAGGTAGGACAGATTGGAGAGACTGGTGTAGCTCCAATGGTAACAGTTTCATTAGTGAATGTCCAGCAAGACTCTTTGATGAACAAATCAGAGACAGTCAATGAGGTTCAGCTATGGCTAAATATGATCAAATATGAGAATAAAATGTAGTGATATAAGATCGATTATAATCAAGTAGTCGTGCGTATAACTAATTGAAATCAAGAAAGTTAAGATACGTAAAACGTTTGATTTATTCACCTATATTTGCTCATGGAAATTTTAAAGAGAACTATTAAAAAAATTAGAAAATGGCAGAAGAAAGAAAAACAGTAGATGCTATGTTAAATGAGCAGAAAGAACAGAAATCCGTAAAAAAGAATGGTGCAGCTCCTCAAAAAGGAAAGAACGCCTCAGTAGAGTCTCCGAAAGCTGATAAGGAGACTGAACAAGAACCGCTAAAACTCACTCGTAGGCAAATTTTTACTCTCACAACTCTTCTTACATATAAATATCGGTTTGCTCGCATCTTAGTAAACAGGGATATTGATAAGGAGGAGGTAAAAAAGAAGATTGAATCAATCAGAGCCGCAAAGGGTGTTATAACCCCTTTCTTGGTACTTTCAGCTAAGGAATGTATCGAAGCAGGTCTTGATGTGGTGGACTATAATGGCAATGTAATAACCAAGGATACCCCTGATCTTGAACACATTCTAGTGATATTGGATGGTCAGCACCGTTGGGAAGCCATTAAAGAACTTAAAAAGGCTGGTGAGGACTATGAAGCTTACTTTATTCTACCACTTACAGATCAATATGATCTTATGACGATATTAAAGGAGGCGAATACTTCTGTGAATCCTTGGGATGGAATTGATTGGCTAACGATGGCTATCCAGACAGCAAAAGTTCGTGGTCTTGATACTTCCAAGTTGGAATGGCTGAAATCTTTAGCAAATACAGAAAACATTTCTGACTCTGCGGCTTCCTTATTCGTTACTGGGGGTAAAAAGATATACTCAAAATCCGCGATTAAGTCTGCCATTGATTCAAAAGACCCAGATAAATTGGAAACGCTAGTTGATGAGGATGGACTTGACCGTAATAAAAATCTTTATGATGCTGCTATTGCTAAATTGAACATAAAGACAGTTGGCTTGAAAATAACTCCTAAAATGCTATTTAGTTTTGTAGAGCAACTCATTAACAAAAACAAGCCGATTAACGATGCGTATGCTCATGTCATCGAGTTTCTAAATTCTCTTTCAAAAGAGCAGATAGAATCTCTTGATAATGCAAAGAAGACTACTAGCAGGAGCAAAGATCAGGTTATTACAGGTCTTTTCAAGAGTTATTGGAAAGCATTTACCGAGCGAGAAGCCTTAAGCTAAAATTGAAAAAATGGAGGGAGGGGTGAGAGACCTCTCTCTCTTAATGAGAATTACGAATTACACTCAAATCATAATTGAAAAGGTTAAACTCTATTTCCTCTCCATAGTGATAAGTTTACCAAAGTGATACAAGAATATAATAAAACATGGATATGATGACATTACAAGAATTAAAACAAAAAGGATATGTCTTATGTTTGCCGCAAAAGATACGCTTAGACACAGGACTCATAGGAAAACTGACATGCAATTTACATTGTAATGCCAACGCACCGACATTACATGCAATTCCTGCCAAAACCTTCTTATCAAGGGGATGGTTAGCTGTGGATGATAATGGAGAATTGATTTCTCTTCTTGATATGGATATAGACCGGAAATTGGTGCTACTTGAAGATATTAGCTTGTACTTCGCATTGCAGCAGACAAAGCTACCTGATAGCAATATAGTGGTAGACATACTGATAGAGATGCCAAGAGGTAAAAAATGGAGTTTTTAAAGAGATAGCATTATGCCAAAAGTAAGAGACTACAAGGACATAGAAGTTGTGTTCGATTCGTCTGATACAAATCTAACCATTAAGCATCAAACCGGAGATGCCATAATTCCATGCAAGGGAGGAGCTTCTATTGTTCCTCTCCCATGTGGAGGTGGAAAGAGTACGGCTACTTGTGATCTGGTTGCCAAGAGATGTGATAAAGGAATCGTGATCTTTGTTGCTACACGTGCCGATGCAAACGATATGAAGAAAAGGCTGGAAAGTCTGTCTCTCCCTGCATTGAAAGACGAAATAGTGACTTTACATCAAGAAGATTCTTACTACAGTAGTTACATAGCACATCCTGAACAGGTAACAAAGAAAAAGGTTCTGATTGTGCCCAGTGTTCACCTCTATTTGGATTATCTGCCAGCCCTATTTGCTTATGACAGTGGAAAGGTGATTGATATATCTAAATATACTGGAAACTTAGGAGCATTACTAAAGTCTACCGAAGTACGCAAGTTTTGTATAATAGACGAACAGCCATCCTTTATACAACCGTTTAATACATTTGAGCGGCTTAGAATTCTTGCTTATATGGGTAACTTGGGGACATCATCTAAAGGTAATATTCCTATTGGAGTAGGTTTATATTACCATTGTTTAGGAATACAGGAAATGAAGGCTGTGAATAGTACATTCTTAAGAAAAACCAGCGATCATTTATATAGTACTAAGTCAGCCTTGAATACATATCGAGAGGAAGAGGTATTAGTGTATATCAACCAAAATTATTCAGTTATATGGAATGCAAAAGGGAAGTATTATCCAATATATCACTTTATAAAGGATTGGGTGGTAAAGGGGATGCAGATGAATGTTATCATACTGGATGCTACTGCGGATGTTCTAAGCGATTACAAGAAAACACCTTTCAAGTTGATCCAGAATTCGGGAAAGATGTACTCGTCACCTATAACCTTTCAAGAATTTCCAATGTCCCTTGAAAGATGGTTGTTCGAGAAAGATGTAGACGATAATACAATTCGTGACAGAATACAGGATATAGTTGATGAGTTGGCAGATCAGATACAACAGGCTTCTCCGTTGCTTATTGTCACATGGAAATATATGGTAGCCAGAGACAGTGATCCAGATAAAGAAGATAAACACCTGAATATTATGACAGTGCTTGAAGAAGAACTAAATAAAAAAGGATTGGCAGGAAAATACAGTATTATCTATCGTGGTTCCGGTCAAGATAAAGCTACCAATGCTTTTAGTAATTATGCAGGCATCTCTTTTGTCGGAGAATGGCGAACGGGCAAATCTGGATTATCCTTGATTAATAAAAACTACGGCATTCATTCGACTGAACGAAGAATAAGAACAGCTGGAATGATTCAAGCTATATGTAGACTTCGGATAAGGCAGCATAATGGTGATCCGATTCATGTATTCTATTCCGATGATATAGATCCACAGCTAATGAAAGATGTCTTTGATTATTTCAAGGAGAATAGTGATGTGGGGGTAATCATAAGTGGAATGCCTGTTCTTATGCCAGCGACAAAAAGAACACCTGTATTTCTTAAGAAGGTAGTAGCCTTGTGTGGCTATGATCCTAAACTATTGGATGCCATAAAATATTGTAGGACATATACACTTACAGTCAGGTTGAAGGATATCCTTGTACTTATCCCCATGAAAGAAAAGAAAGCTCGCTCGTATGATCCGTTAAAAGATACGTTAAAGAAGGAGTATAATATTATCCTCAAAGTGGTACGATAGTAAAAATTCGTTAAGTGGGATATTCTCCTACGATCTACATTACTATTATATAAGAGATTAATAACTTAAATCCCACCTTTTATAATAAATAGAATATGACAGATAAGA
>NZ_CAXSVC010000066.1:0-4448 GCF_964240755.1 Bacteroides sp. HPS0048
AAAGCAGGATGGGATGAAAAATACCTGTCAACACTTTTACAGGACAGCGCATTTTAATGCGTCGGCCCTGTTTCTCGGTGCACAGTCTTGTTTTACATGTACATGTAAAGCTGCATGAGATGTACATGTCGTGCTGCTCCACATGCACATGTCGTACTGCTTTACATGTACATCTAAAACAATGTTACACACCGAGACTTCATACGTTACTCTACGAGAGGGGGCTTTATCGATACCGGAGAAGGAAAAGGATGGCAATGACAAACACCATTAAGCTCAAAACCGATCAATAATGAATCTATTTACGATTGAAGTTACTCTTTTAAAAGCCTGTTTCAGCGATGTTAGAGACAGAGTGATCCCAATCGTACATTGTCAATCGTCTAATCGTAAATAGATTCATTATTCATTCCATCGATATATTATCTTTTTTTCTTCTGGCTAAATAACCAGTCCATAAATCCCGGATAATTGAATGCCGGATTCCAACTACCGTGATCACAGCCGGGAAACTCAATGTACTCTACATCAACACCTGCCGCCTTCAATGCTCTATAGGCCGCACGTGATCCTTCTACCGTCACTACATTATCTGCATCTCCATGAAAGATACGAAACTTTACTCCCTTAACATCTGCTAACCGGGATGGGTTCACCGTTCCACAGATAGGAATTGCTGCCGCAAAAAGCTCCGGAAAACGAATTATCATATCATAGGTACCCATTCCGCCCATTGATAGGCCAATAATATAAACACGATCCTTATCTATCTGTGGCATACTAAGATAAACATCCAACAGCTCTTTTAACGAACTAAAAACAGGAGAAATTTCTTGTCCGGCGGGCATATCCGACGGAACGAACGAGACAGGACGAGAAGTATATGCCCAGTAAGCATCTATTGGACACTGAGGCATTAACACAAAAGCCGGATACTTCTCACGATTTACCGGATTAAGAAACATCTGGCCTCCATGAACCAATTGCTTTTCATTATCACTACCCCGTTCTCCCGCACCATGTAGAAAAAGAACAAGCGGATACTTCTTTCCTGCTTTCTCCTTTTCCAGACGGAGCAAACGGTATTTCAATGAATCACCCCGGGAAGAAATAAACACTTCTTTCTGATAAACCTCTTGCGCTGAAACAGAGATAGTCAACAGAAACAACAAACCCAAACTAATAATCTTTTTCATATCCTCTTTGTACCATTAATTTTTTAACCGTAAAGATACATCCTATTTATCAAACGCCCCAGTCTCTCAACAAAAAAGGGAACACATGATCTGCGTTCCCTTCTTAATATAATAAGATAAGAATCGTTCAAAATTATATGATACTATTATTGAAACGTAGAAACTCGCAGATTCACGCAAAGCATATCATCGCTCAAGTATAGCGCAGCCATTTAATCTGCGATCATTTGCGTTTCAATAAAACGCTGTCACATAGTATGAACTAAATTTGAAGTACTACTTATTAAATCTATTTTTTCTCAGTGGCTGTTACGCTCAATATCTGTTGATAACGTTCCGGATTCGTTAAAATCTTCACAGCTTCATCCAGTTCATTATCACCTTTCAGCTGCTGAATAATCGCACCACGCTGATAATAATAACGTTTAATAATTTCCTCAGAAATCATCTCCTTAATATCCTTAGAAAAATAATCAAGGTCACGATCCAAATTATGACTCAACTTATTCTCCAGCGCTTTAAATTCATCGGAAGCCTCCTTCATATACCCTTCAAATTCGGCGGCCTCTTTCAGAGTCTTCAGTATCTTCTCACTCTGTTGGTCATACTTGAAATCTGCTCCCTTCACTTTATTCTTGAAATCTGTATAGTCGGCATCTGTCAGTTCAAACTTTTCCGCCGAAGCAATAACAGGGTGCTTCAAACAGTAATCTGTTGCGTAATCAAATATCAAATTATCACGAACCAAATAATATAGAATGTTGGGCAATCGCTCCTGCTTTACTTCGATATCGGGAGAAACACCGCCACCATCACGAACTTCACGCCCGGCAGCAGTATGGAATACAGTTGTCAAACTATCAGGAATACGTGCCACACTACCATCTTCATTCCGATGCGCATAATCAATAGCCTGTACACAACGCCCGCTGGGGATGTAATATTTAGAAGTAGTAATCTTTAAGTTTCCTCCATAGGGTAAAGAACGGGGCACTTGCACCAAACCTTTTCCATAGGTACGGTTACCTACAATCACAGCACGATCAAGATCTTGCAATGATCCGGAGAGAATCTCCGACGAAGAAGCCGTACCACTATTTACCAGCACAGCAATCGGAATATCCGTATCCAATGGTTCGCGCAGTGTTTTGTAAGTATTACTGGCCTGTTTTATCTTACCTTTCGTTGTAACGATTGTCTTACCTCGTGGCACAAAGAAATTCACTATTTCCACAGCCTGGTCAAGTAATCCGCCACCATTGTTACGCAAGTCTATTACCAATGAAGTAGCACCTTGCTTTTTCAAATCCAGGAAAGCATTTTTAAAGTCCTTGGAAGGAGTACCCGAGAAACTACTAAGATTTATATAACCCACCTGACCCTCCATTATTCCATAATAAGGAATAGTAGGCATCTGAATAGAACGTCGTACAATTGTAAACTCCAATGGTTCTTTCACACCAGGGCGTTGTACCTTCAGTTTAAAGCTGGTACCCACCTGCCCCCGAAGTAATGTACTCACATCCGAATTGTTTTTCAAATCTTTTCCATCAATCTCCAGCAATATATCACCGGCTTTCAACCCGCTTTCAGCCGCCGGCATTCCTTCGTAAGGTTCAGCAATCACAGTATATTGAAGTTTCGGATTATATCTGATCAAAGAACCAATACCACCGTAAGAGCCCTTGACCATCATCTCCAGTTCGTCCTGATCGTTCTCCGGATAATATACGGTATAAGGATCAAGTGAATACAACATATTGTCGATCCCCTCACGAATCGTTTTATTCGGATCAATGGTATCCACATAAAACATATCCAGCTCTTTTACAATCGCATTGAATATGTCGAGATTTTTAGCAATCTGAAAATTGCGGTCGTCTCCTTTTTTGAAACCGAAGAATGCTACCGCAATCAACACGATCACTGCAATGATACCATTCTGCCTATTTAGAAACTTTTTCATACACTTTTAGTTAAAATGAGTCGTAAATGTAACTCATTACCTGCTTATTCAGACAGAACTTCGTTAATATTTAACTTTATTTCATCCCAACGTTCTTTTGAGATAGTGGTTCCGATAACCTGTATAACATTTCCTGAAAGAATGGAACCTATCTTAGCACACTTTTCCAATGAATAACCGCAAGTAAGCCCATACAAGAATCCTGCTGCAAAATAATCACCGGCACCTGTGGTGTCTATCACTTTTTTTACCGGAATAGCCGATACTCTGACCTCTTCCGTACCCTTACGAATCAGCGAACCCCTACAGCCTATTTTCACAATAGCAATACTGCATAGCTTACCGATTATTTCCAAAGCCTCCTCAGGTTCTTTACCTGTGAATGCCTTCGCCTCTTCTTCATTAGCAAATACAATGTCTACATATTTACTTATTAATAAAGAAAAGAATTCCTTATCTTCCTCCACGATATTATAACTGGCCATATCGAGACAAATTTGCAATCCGGCTTCCTTTGCCAGTTTAATAGCACGGAGAATCATATCATGGTCTTGTACCAGGTATCCTTCAATATACAGATAAGCATACCCCTTGAACATATCCAGTGATAAATCTTCAGCTCTCAACGTAGAAGCAGCTCCCAAGTATGTCCCGAAAGTACGTTCGCCATCCGAAGAAATAAAAGTAGATGCCACTCCCGAAGGTAAATCAGAGAGGAGCAAATTGTCTTCAATATTGTTTTTCTGGAGATTTTCGCGGAAAAAGTTTCCATAATTATCATTTCCCACTTTTCCTATAAAACCGGTAGCAGCTCCAAGACAAGAGAGTCCAAGAATAGTATTTCCAGCCGATCCTCCGGTTGCAAGGAGGGTCTTCATGTTACTAAATTTCTCGTTAATCTGTTGTAACTTAGCGTCATCGATGAGTTGCATGCTTCCCTTTGGTAAACCCATTTCATCAAGGATAGTATCATCTTTCAGAGTTGCAAGTACGTCTACAAGGGCGTTGCCCAAACCAATTATTTTGTCCATTTTGATATTTTTTTTGCAAAGATATTGCATATTTCAAAATATCCTATTACTTTTGCATCGCAATTGAGAAAAACATTCTTCCTTAGCTCAGTCGGTTAGAGCATCTGACTGTTAATCAGAGGGTCCTTGGTTCAAGTCCAAGAGGAAGAGCAAAGTTTAAATTCTTGATTGCAAATTATTCTTCCTTAGCTCAGTCGGTTAGAGCATCTGACTGTTAATCAGAGGGTCCTTGGTTCAAGTCCAAGAGGAAGAGCA
>NZ_CAXSVC010000066.1:4543-4689 GCF_964240755.1 Bacteroides sp. HPS0048
GAGCAGGAAAGTCCGTCTTTATGGCGGACTTTTTTGTATTTATTCTCTTCAACAAAACGGCAATGTCACGGCTCAGTTGTAATTCTTGGGGGATTAATTTTGTCAATTCCCTTCATGCATATATCTTTGCTAGCCTAAAAAGGAAG
>NZ_CAXSVC010000067.1:0-3781 GCF_964240755.1 Bacteroides sp. HPS0048
ATCTATCCGGAAGAATTATTCCATCATTATAACTAATTAAAAACTCAACGACTTTCTTTGAATACTCGTTGGTAATATATCCCAAACCGAATCAAAAAAGAAGAATCTAGATTAATTATTTTTTCTAAAGAAAGAACTCTATAATCGTCGTCATTTATATCTATCACTCTGTAATTCTCCACCATTTTATTGCCTGTAAAATTCTAATATTTTCTTACGTTGAGATTGCGTAGTTTTCTTCCCAGGACCAGTATTTATAGGATTTAGAATTTTATTGATTAACAAACAATTCATTTCACATTATAAATACAAACGATATGTAACAGGCCTGTTACCATTGAAATATGTCTAACAAAATCCCATCAGTTTCTTGGTCAAAGATTATACCGTTATCCGCGTCCAAATAAGCACATAAGTCCCTTAAAAGTTGCTCTAAAAACACCATGTCGATTTTCCGCTGTTTACTAAACCAAAATGTGATTTTTCCTAAATATTCAGGAAGAACTCTTTGAGGTATATCAATTTTCCCATCTGAAAATATTATTGAGAAATATTCATTTTCAATTTCAGCATTATAATTATATCTTTTCTTTAATAGTAATGCTCCAGCAGGAGCACTTAACCATCTTATGGGTATAGAGATATTATTTTTGTTAAAATTATAACCTAACGGTTCGTATGGACCACATCTATCAGGTAGCAAAATTCCATCCTTATAACTAATAAAAAAATCAACAATTTTCTTGGAATACTTATTGCTCATACTATCCCAAACCGTATCTAAAAAAATATCATACTCTTTTTCTGTAAAATTCCAATCTTTCATAAACTCTACAAACCTTGGATCGGTAAAGTTTTCCCTTGTTTTAATCTGTAAACAGATGTTCTTATAATCAAAATTTCCCATAATTTATTAAATCTATTTTATTGTGGACCAATATCATTTCTTCTTCTGATTTCTTTAGTTGGTATATTACCGGATACATGGGTCTTTTCTCCGGTTATAATCGTGAAATCTTTACCTGTACCTTGTGCTACTTGACGCTCTCCTCTTATCTGTTTTGTATTCGAAAGGGACTTGACATCTTTAATTTCAATAATTTTCGTGTCAGTTATGGTATCTGGGATAACGGTTACTTTTTCTCTTGTTCCTGGTAATGTAACTGTTTTTTTGGCTGTATTCTTAACCTCACCTATACTCTCTAACACTTTAGCTTCATTTTGTATTCCCCGTTTCATTGCACTCACGCCATCTACAGCTTTATCTGCAGTTTTAGCTGTATCAACTGCTTTATCTATAGCACGAACACCTTTTATTGCAGCTCCCGCTCCACCCGGAATCACAGGTAAAGCAACAGCAGCGGCATCAAGCACTATTCCTACTCCATCAACAATTGCCCCAACAATATTACCACCTTGTACATTGTTGACAAAGCTTTTAACTCCCATTGCAAGGCTGGCTATATCCCATGCCGATTCTACATATTTTCCCGTCGGATCTTTATACCTCACCGGATTATTCAATGCATATACATACGGACTCACCGTATAGTACTCCTCGCACAGCGGGTCTACCTGATTAAAACGGTTCATGATGGCATACATTGCACGTGCACCAAAGTTATATTCATCCAGATAATTCGTACCCATGAATTCTTTGCCACCCAACCCAAACGGATAAGTGGTATAAGGCTTTCTATCCATTATGCCGGATGGATAATAACTGGGATATCCGAAAGCTTTTTTACTCCCTTTCTCGTATTCCCAAGTACAACCGATATGGGCTTTGACGGCATAATAATTTCTATAACCGGTGCGATTATACAAATTCAAATAGCCATCCAAAGTGGTGACTCGTCTCAATTTCCCGGCAGCGTAATAGTAATCTTCACTCCAATCATTGATTCCGGTGATATAGGGATCGGTGTTGCTTACCACTGTATCTAAAGGGGAGTCGGTTTAGTGGGGTAAGAACCATAAGAATCACGCACCTTGCGGCCAGTTAATGTCCTCTAAGTTTAAATTCTCCGCGCTCAAAATGTTCAATCACAGTAGGCGTTGTATAATTGATACCAAAATTATCCGGTCCAAAGTCATATTTTACTAAGAAACGTTTTTTGAAATCCCGATAGATTTTCATAGCCCACTTTACATACTCTTCGTCTTTCTTAATAAAATCCCAAGCAGGTCTATCAAAATATTGTTTGGTAAAATAAAAGCGAGATGGAGGGAGTAATTGGTCTTTTGTGATTTTTTCAAAGTCAAATTGAATTATAAGTTCTTTATCAAAGTCTACATAATATGTAAGTTCTCCTGATGGTAGTAAGCAGCTTTTATATTCGAATAGTTCAATCCACTTTGGTAAAGTTAAATAAACTTGACCATAATTTAATAATTCGGCATTAAGCTTCGCTATGATAGGATTTGCATCAAAACTATATGTTTTTACGCATACAATATCACGCTCTTCTAACCATTGCTGTATACCAAGTAAATCTTCCGGTAATACATAAAAATTAATTTGTGATGATAACATGTTGTATTTTTTATTATAAGAGCTTGTTTAAATTTTGCTCGCCACTGTTTTGAGATTTGTTTTCGAGGATATTTTTCAGCTTTTATAAGGAGCATAGCGGACTATGTGACGAATAAAAACTGAAAAATATCCTCGAAAACAAATCTCAAAACAGGTCGATAAAGCCTATATAAAAATTATTTCAGGAAAATTTAAACAGGCTCTAAGCATTGTTAAGGATTATGTTTGTTTTTCTTTTTTATAACGTTCTGTTATATTTGTAATTTTATATCCACTGAAAACTCCAAATATTAATAGCATAACAAAACTGAATACTATTGAAATTTTATCTAGCCTTAGAATTATATATAAACAAAAATACCAAACAAAAACTTGCTTTATTATGATGCCCGAATTGAGATAAAGAATATATTTAATGCCCGTTCCTTTATGCCAAATTGCAGATTTACTATCAATGGGGTCAATTATGCCTGCAATAACCATCCCAATGGCACCCACTAACATAACAATTCTTACAATAAATATATATGGAATTGAATCCACATAATCTCTGAAAACAGAAATACAAATCATAATAAAACACATTGGTAATGTGATTCTATTTATAAAATAGAGAAAAGATTTTTTCATAATCTTAATTAATTTAATATTAAGTTGAAAAAATGATACAAAATATTACCATCTTGCTTATTTTGATTTCCTTTAGTTTGTTCTTGTCTTACTTCATTAGCATCTTTGCTCGGGTCTGGATTGGTTAATTGAACTCCAATTTCTGTACCTTTTGAATTTTAACGAATCATTGATATAATGTATGGCTATTCAATAATCTCAAAATAAAAATCAAGACAATTAAATTTTATATAACCAACCGGAGAAAAATCAAATTTAAACTCTATAGTATAAAGGTGTCTCTTATCATCATAGTTATAAGAAAAAGATGTTATTTCCAACCCTCCTATGGTATAAGGAGCTTTAAATTCAAAGCAAAATCTAAAGAAAAACAAATGTGCGTTTTAATCGCCATGAAATCAAAGTCGTTACACATATTTTCTTGTCCATTCCAGTTTATGTCAATCTCTAGGTTAGTAGGGTGACCATCATTATCAATCAATCCACTTAAATCCGTTAATAAAACTTTCATCTAAAATGAGATGATCTATTTCTCTGCTTTTGTAAACAAGTTTTTTCATTTTATTTTCATTGATTCAACCCAAAAATTCGGCACTCCATTGTAATGATCTATAA
>NZ_CAXSVC010000068.1:0-2828 GCF_964240755.1 Bacteroides sp. HPS0048
GGGGGGGGGTTACATACCCATACCGAAACCTCTGCTTCTGGTGATTTGCTTGAGTAGGTCTTTCCCCTCTTCCATAGCTTTTGATATGTTTGGGAAATGATGCCTTAAAGCCTCCAGTTGTTCGGAATTGAACAAGTCTTTCATCTTACCAAGTTCTTTTTTCAATTCCTTGGTTTCGGTCTTTAGTTCTTGGTTCTCCGTCCTTAATCGGTTACTGGTTGTCCTTGCGTTGTCCATTTGTTGTCTATAATACTCCTTGTCATTCTCGGCTTTGAATGCCTTTGTGCCGTTTTGCTCTTTTTCAAGTATAGCCTTTCCCAGTCTATCGGATAGCTGTTCATTTTCCCCCTCTAAAGCCTTTACTTTGGCTTTTAAGGCATCCTTTTCCCTATCGTTGACTGTTTTTCCAATCAAGCCGTAAAACTTCTCTGAAGCCTTAGAAATGAGTTTTTGGACGTTCTTCTTTGTTTCAATGGAACGTAGTTCTTTCTGAAGCTGAAGAAGCTGGTTTTGTACGTCCTTGTGTTTGTCTAATGCACTGGATATATCGTTTGATAGTTCCTGAAGCTGTTCTTTCGCACATTCGGTCTTGTACTGCATAGCCGATAAGTGTTTGCGGTCAGAAGAAACGCCACGTTCCATGCCCAGTGTTTCAGATGCTATGGTTTGGAGTTCTGCCATGTCATCACGCGATAAACGCACACTTTTCCCATTCGGCTGCGTCCAATCGAAAACTACATGGGCATGAAGGTTAGGTGTCCATTGCTTTGCGTTCATGTATCCTTCGTCCTTGTGTATATGGATTTGAAATGCTTCGATACCGAAACGTTCTTTGCAGACCGTGGCAAACTGCTGGAGTTCCTGCATGGTGGTTTCTTGTTTGATTACTATTACTCCCTCTCGTATGGGTGCGGCTTTAGCCTGCATCTTCTGCCCAACCGTATCGAGATATCTTTGTTTCGCACTTTCCAGCCGATGGGAGATGCTATCTCCAACCCAGCTTTCATTCAAATGACTAAGTTCGGGACGAACATAGTCCAACTCTTTTTCCCTAAAGTTGTGAATCTCACTCCCCGGCTTCACTGCTTGTACATGAATACTTGTTGCTCCCATAAGTTAACATTTTTGTGACAATCGATAACAGCCGGTGACAGCCGGCTGACAGGGGGTTAAGGGGGCTTGTCCCCTTACACACGCACCCTTTAGGGTGCTAGTGTGCTATCACCATACTGCATAGGTGCGAAGTTAGCAAATGTTCTGTAAATGCACAAATAAAGGGGAAAACATTTGGATTTGCGACAATAAAGTACTACCTTTGTTGCTGACCAAACGGTAGCCGACCGATACGGGAGAGTTACCAAAATACAAGCCGCTGGAGTTAATTGACGGACATCCGACATCTCCAGCGGCTTTATTTTTGCCTATCTGCTTCGTCTAGGCATACCAGTACCTCTACTAAAAATGTACTTCAAAGATACTTATTTTCTACCGACTTGATAGTTTTTACCCCATATTCTTGGACATTTTTCCCCCATGAGGTTATCTTTGTAGGGTGAAAGAGAAACCCATAAACGGGGATAGATTGAATGCTGGGAAGCATAAACAATCGGGGTAAGGTTAGCGAACCTTGCCTTTCATCCCCCATTATAACTTTACATAGAGGAACTTTATCTATCCCCCCCCCGCCCCCAAAGGGGGAGCGACCAAACGGCAGCTTCACTCAATGGAGTGTTACTGTTCATCAAAGCCAAGTGATAATTGTCGTTTCTCTGCTTCTTCTTTCTTTTGGGCAGCTAAAGTCTTTTTCCGAACGTATGTTTTAGCAAATGTCACTCGGTCACCATTGAATACTATCAGAGGATTAATAAACCAAAGATTATCGGCTGGTCCTCGGGCTATGATTTCAGCTTTTACAAGTTCTGCAAGTCCTTTATAAACGGCTTTGTCTGTTTTGTATTTGGTATATTCTAGGCATTTTTTTCTATTGAAGATGATTAAATCATTTTTGGGTTTCATGCAGGTCATAAAGTAACCAAAAACCCGAATAGCTGCTTGTGATAGGTCAAAGAATGCAGCAAAGTTAGAAAGATACAATTTAGTGAATTGTTCTTCATCTACTTCTATTTGACGGATAAACGAAGTCTTAAACACTTCTCCAGTTTCAGTGTCGGCTAAAGCTACTACGGCTCTCTTATCGCCACCACTATTACTCTTATACTTTTTAACAACATGATTTTCAATACCTTCTATAGCTTGTTTCATAAAAGGATTTTCTTCGTTCTTTTGAAAATCGGTTAACTTAACTGCTTTTTTATTTTCCATTTTGATGTGTTTTTGGGAAATATTATTCTCCACAAAGTAAACTATTATTTTCCATAAAAACAATATTAAGGGAAATATTATTTTCCTGTTTAGTATTATATTAGGAAATCAGTATTTTCTAGATTGGAAAATGAGAATTTCCAATATGGAAAATGCCCTATATTGTGTATCAAGTACTTAACTTATTCTATTTCTTCTATTCTTAATATACCCCCAAAACAGCACAAAATCAGTCACTTAAAAATCATCGGTCGGGGAGCGCCCAGCGGCAAGGGGCGGGACCACCCGTCCCGACGAGCGCCACACCATAAACTTTTTTTAGAATAAGCACACAACCGTTTTCCGAACCCTGCAAAATTTCTTCCGAATCCGAACGACGTAACACTCCATTGAGAGAGGCTGCCGTTTGGTCGCTCCCCCTTTGGGGGCGGGGGGGGGTTACATACCCATACCGAAACCTCTGCTTCTGGTGATTTGCTTGAGTAGGTCTTTCCCCTCTTCCATAG
>NZ_CAXSVC010000069.1:0-2286 GCF_964240755.1 Bacteroides sp. HPS0048
CGTTATAATAATCTCAACTTACCGGACAGTATATGCTTCTCCGGCGGCAATACCCTTCAGATGAGTTATTTGTCTGACGGAAGACGGGTAAGAACCACTTCAAAGACTTATCGCACCGCTCTAACGATACCTCTGGACGATGTACAAATTCTGTCTGACCCTTCATCTGTCCATGAAGAGATTCAGGATGGAAATTTGTTATTTCGTGACGGCTACCTTTCCGAACTTCGTATTCCAGGCGGATATATCTCGTTGAGGAATGATACGACGAAACGTAGTCATATACAACCCTATTATTATATAACAGATTATTTAGGCAGCGTTCGCGCGACTTGTGACGGTGAGACAGGCAGTGTTCTTCAAAGCATGGAATACCTGCCTTCGGGAGCTATTTTTCGCCGGACAGGTTACAATGTTCAGAATCGCAGATTCTGTGGCAAAGAAGAACTGGCTATGCATGGCTTTGACATGTATGATTCTGACGCAAGATTGCAATATACTCGCATTCCAAGATTCTCAACAATGGATCCATTGTTGGAAAAGTATTATCATTTATCGCCGTATGCATATTGTGCGAATGATTTTGCACATCTGATAGACCCAGATGGAAGAAAAATAGTAGTCGGTAGTTTCTGGGGAAGAGTCAAAGCCTTTTTCGGAGCGGATAACTTTGAATCACAGGTTCAAAATCAAATAGAACAACTAAAAAAAATGGATGAAGATGTAAAAAATGTGATTGAAGATATGGAGAATAGTGAGCTTGAAGTAAAGATTGTTCCAACCAACAATAGGAAAGAGACATCAAAAAATGTCACTGTGAAAAAATATAAAAATGCAGAAGTAAAACAAGGTTCTACTATACATTATGACTTGAATTCTCAATCAACAAGTTTAGGTCCTAGACCTCCTATAATTGGGCTTGCTCATGAATTAGGACATGCGGATGATTTTATGAATGGTAGAGGTGTTAATTGGGACAAAAACAATGATAATAATGTAGATGATAATGAAATAGATGCAGTACAGAAAACAGAAAATCATGCAATTGAAATTGAGAACAAAGTAAGAAAAGCAATGGGAGAACCGTTAAGACCATTGGATTATTTTTATAATAGAAAAAAGAAATGACATGAAAAAGTATATATTATACGTATTTTTTGTGCAGGCATTATTTACATCCTGCCAGCCGGAGTGGAAAGCGATATTTAAAGACGAACAATATTTCGATACATTCGTTTGTGTTCCGGTGATTAGCGAAGGAAGAGATTCTATTATGACCTATAGTACTCTCGGAGGATTCTATGACTTTCAAAATATGAAATTGATATCCTACAAAGGGTTCTGTAATGAATTATATGAATGTATAGAGAAAAGAGAGTGTCTTGAAGTGGATTCTGCTCTATATGATAGATTATATTTACATAATCGAATTCAAATTGATTCTACAATGCTTAAATTGTATAATGAATATGGTATAGACAGCCTGTTAAAAAAGTATCTTCAAAAAGAAAGCGAAGCGTTGTTTATTGACATTCCTGCACCCTATAATTATGAAGTTAATTTCAAATATATTTTATATTTATGTTCTCTACATCATATATATTTTGAATTTTTAATGACAGAAGATGCCTATGGCTGGTATCTTTGGTATAAAAGATAAAGATATAATGGATTAATAGCTAAAGCGTATAAAAATATTAAAAGAGTTCTATAAAGAATATATAAATGTAAGGCAACAGGCAGAAAATCATGCAATTGAAATTGAGAATAAAGTAAGAAAAGCAAGGGAGAACTGTTAAGACTATTAGATTCTTTTTATAATGAAAAAAGGCAGTAAAATGAAAAAATCTATATTATACGTGTTGTTTATTGTGCCAGTATTATTTACATCCTGCCAGTAGGACTGGAAAGCGATATTTAAAGACGAACAATATTTCGATACATTCGTTTGTGTTCCGGTGATTAGCAAAGGGAGAGATTCTATTATGAGATGTAGTTCCCTCGCAGGATTCTATGACTTTCAATATATGAAATTGATATCCTACAAAGAATTCTGTAATGAATTATACGAATGTATAGAGAAAAAAGAGTGTCTTGAAGTGGATTCTGTTCTATATGATAGATTATATTTATATAATCGAATTCAAATTGATTCATTTCGTAAACAATCCGATTAACCAGCATACAACGTATATCACCTCCATGGAGATTTGCACGGAAGAACTCAGCTTCGAATATGACCATGCCGGACGTGAGGTATCTTCTTCTTTGGAATTATTTCTTGCT
>NZ_CAXSVC010000070.1:0-1721 GCF_964240755.1 Bacteroides sp. HPS0048
TAGGGATATTCCCAAAATAATAAAAATTAAGGCAACTAATTCATTGCGAGTTAGTTGCCTTTTTTGTATCTTTAAGCATCCCCCCCCAAAAAACGGTTTGACGGCCAAAACGGGGGTAATCTAAACTAAAAACACATGGTAAAGATACAAAAAATCTCCGAAATCGAACCTTGTTTAGGTTTTACCGAGTTCGATATGCTAAAAAAATATCGTCAAAGTTTTGCAACGAGTGAATTAGGTCGCCTCCATGCTCTGTTTCCTTTCTCGGAACTGGCCCGACAAATGCATTTGAAGTCCTCTACTTTGGGTCGTAAAAGTTATTTTTCTCCCGAAGGTAAAATAGCCTTGATGGTCCTGAAGTCCTATACCAACTTTTCCGATGCACAACTGATTGAGCATTTAAACGGTAATATTCATTACCAGTTATTTTGTGGTGTTCAGATTGATCCTCTTCATCCACTGACCAATCCTAAAATCGTCAGTGCGATTCGCCAGGAACTAGCGGACCGCCTTGATATTGAGTCCCTCCAGCTTATTCTGGCTGAGCATTGGAAACCTTATCTTGAGAACCTTCATGTCTGTATGACCGATGCCACCTGTTATGAAAGTCATTTGCGCTTTCCTACTGATGTCAAACTCTTATGGGAAGGTATTGTATGGCTTCATCGCCATCTGTGCAAACATTGCCGTACATTGCACATACAACGTCCCCGTAACAAGTATCTTGATGTAAGCCGTGCCTACCTTGCTTACAGTAAACTGCGTAAACGCAGGAAATCACAGACCCGTATGATTAAACGCAGGCTACTTCAGTTATTGGAAAAGTTACTGGACCAGCTGGAGCATCTTCATTCATCCTACAGGCACAGGCTTACACTATCCTCTGATTACCAAAGACGTTTCTCGGTCATACAGACGGTCCTTGAGCAAGGGAAGAATTTATTTGCAGGCAAAAAAGTGTCCAACCGTATCGTGAGTATCGACCGGCATTACCTTCGCCCCATTATCAGAGGCAAGGAAATCAAATCCGTTGAGTTCGGAGCCAAGGTCAACAATATACAGATAGATGGAATCTCCTTCATAGAACATATCTCCTTTAAGGCTTTTAACGAAGGAGTACGTTTGAAAGACTGTATTCATTTGCAACAACAACTGACCAAGGTCAGGGTTAAGGCGCTTGCAGCGGATTCAATCTATGCTAATAATGCCAACCGGAAATTTTGTACTAAATATCATATAAGTACTTCCTTTAAGCGTAAGGGAAGAGCTGCCAAAGATGAGCCACTGCGGAAAATCTTACGGTCGGAACTCAGCCGTGAAAGGGCTACCCGTCTGGAAGGAAGTTTTGGAACGCAGAAACAACATTACTCACTGGCCAGAATAAAAGCCAGAAACAGGAAAACGGAAATACTTTGGATTTTCTTTGGAATACATACGGCCAATGCGGTATCTATGATAGAAAAGGTCGAAAAGAAAAAAAGAACGGCTGCATAATCAGACTAAAATAATAAGAAGAAAAGAGGAGAGGTTTTTAACTTCCCCTAAAAAGACATATACATAATGTACCGTTGGGAAGAAAAAATAAGAATATGTAAATAATATTCTATTAAAAAGATAGAAGACTTGAGACTTTACACAAAAAAATTAAGAGAAAAGCTCACGTAAAGTAAAACTGTTCTCTTAATTTATAAGAAAGAGGGACATTTACTGAATATCCCTAT
>NZ_CAXSVC010000071.1:0-1590 GCF_964240755.1 Bacteroides sp. HPS0048
TTGACTTAATACAGTTTTACTTTACACCGTTTTAACATTATAAAAATTCATATGGCAAGTAAAGTATCTCCTCGTTGTAGGTATAGTTTAGATTTTAAACTTAAAGTATTAAGTGATTATTATCGTTCTGGTTTGACCAAATATTTCATCGAGCAGCGAGATGGTTTGGTTCATGGGAGTATTTACAGATGGGAAAAAGCCTTGATATTGTCTGCAAAAGACTTATCTTTGTCCCAGGATTTATTATCTCAAATAGAAACGATGCGCAAAGCGAAAGAAAAAAAGTCCCAAGTAACCTCTTCCTTATCTAAGGAAGAAGAGTTGCAGGCGGAGTTACTTCGTCTTCGTAAAGCTTTGGAATACTCCGAACTTCGCAATGAGGCTCTGTCTGAAGTCTTAAAAATCGGTCGTGAAGAATACGGCATCGATTTATTAAAAAAAGCTGGCGCCAAGCAGTAAATACCCTTCGGCACAGGCATCCAAAGATTTCCATCGGAAGCCTGTGCTCACTGTTTGGTAAGAGTAGAGAAGGGTATTATTCAGTAAGTACGCAAGTACTTTCAGACCGTATTCTCACGGAGGTCAAAGTCGCCCAACTTGTACGCGAAATCAGGTCATCAGCACCCGGTATTGGTGCCTATAAGTTATTTCTGATCCTAAAGGAAGTATATGAGGGGAAGTTGATGGGGCGGGACAGTTTTTATAACCTGCTCCGTCGCAAAGGTCTCATGCTTTCTCCTTTGAAAAGGCGTCATACTACCAACTCCAACCATAACTATCGGAAGTATAAAAACCTGATAAAAGACTATAAGCCAAAGACTTTAAATCGTTTATGGGTGGCAGATATTACTTATATTGAAACAGATGCCGGTGTTTGCTATCTCCACTTGCTTACAGATGCCTTTACTCATGAAATAGTGGGTTGGATCCTATCCGGTAGTCTCGTTGCAGATAACACTTTAGAAGCACTTAATCAAGCTATTGCTATGTTTCCTGATACCGATTTCAGTAAATTGATTCATCATTCTGACAGAGGATCACAGTATTGTTGTAACAGATATGTTGAGAGATTGAAAGAAATGCAAATCTCTATCAGCATGACGGAAGATAGTAACCCTACTGACAATGCGATAGCCGAGCGGGTTAATGGTATTATTAAACAGGAGTGGCTATACCGTCAGAAACGTCCAAAAGACATTGTTGAAGCTAGAAGTAAGATAACGGAAATCATTGACTTCTACAATAATGTGCGACCACATATGAGCAATAACATGAAAACGCCCAAAGCTATGAGAGCAAGTGTAGCCGCTTAACGCTCTTTGGAGGCTTCGCGCCTCCAGCCGCTAAGGCGAACCGCCGCGGTGTTTTTCATAATATGATTTGCAGGATAGTCAATAAATAGCTAATTTAGAAGCTGGAAAAATACACTGTTTATGGGATGTATTGATTTATGATCGGAAAGACGAGCAGGTAAGATAATCAATAAGGTATTCCTGAAGGTGTAAAGTGAAACAGTAAAACAATCAAGAAACTGTGAAGGAAAACAGTAGATATTAACCAAAATGTGTAAAGTGAATACAGGCATAGTCA
>NZ_CAXSVC010000072.1:0-1408 GCF_964240755.1 Bacteroides sp. HPS0048
CCGCGCTTCTTTGTTTGAAGGCAAGACAGTGGTATCAGGCTTAAAGTCTGACTGGTACTGGTCCTCCTCGGAGTTCTACTACGTTCCGGCGGACTACGCTCTTTGTGTGGATGTGCGCAACGGCCGCGTGCTCTTCAGCAATAAGCGCGACAGATTTAGTTACGTGCGTTCGGTCTTGGCTTTCTGACCTATTTACCTATTCAGCCTATTTATCTATTATGCGGCGTAGCCGCTCGTTGATAAAGGCTGAATACCCGCGAAGCGGGTCGGATTTACAAACGGAATTGTGGCAACGGCCGCTTGCAGTCTTTGCCCCGCAAGGAAGATAAAAACAAGTAACGTAAAGTTAAAATAAAAAGTGTGACAATGAAACGAAATATCCTACATACCCTTTGGGCGGCGGCACTGCTGCTGACCGGCTGCACGCAGGAGGAGCTTCCCCTGCCCGGTGCTGACAATGCCGCACCGCTCGCCATCACCATCACCGACGGCGGCTATGCCCTGACAACTTCGGCTGACGGCTCGCAGAAAGCCGCTACCCGTGCTACCGAGGACGGTTACCGTACCGAGTTTACCGCCAGTGACGCCTGCGGACTCTACCTTGTGCGCAATGGGGCGATAGTCTATGACAATGTGAAACTCACCGCCACAGCAGGCACGAACGGCAGTCTTACCTGGCAACCCGAAGCGGGCGTAACCCTTGCCGGCGGAATGGCGGGCGAGAAGTATTTCCTCTACTATCCCTATCAAGAGACAGCGAAGATGGCGGGCAAGGTAAATGCCACCGACACCACGAGCGATGGCGATTTCTTCGCCACGCTTATCAATGACTGGCAGCCGGAAGCTGATCAGAGCGACTACACGCAAGGCTACACAGCCTCCGACCTCATGACCGCCACGGGCTCGGGAAGCAAAGCCGACGGCAAGCTCTCGCTCTCATTCTCCATGACCCACCGCATGGCACTCGCCGTAGTCGAAATGCCCAAGACGGTGTATAAGTTCACCGACACCTCCATTCCCGACTATGTGATTGCTACTACAGCCGATTTCAGTGGAGAGGCCAAGCCCTGCCGCAATACGGACGGCACATACCGCTACTTCGTCCGTCCCGGACAAGGCAATACCGTAACCCTCACCGGCAGCTATGCCGACGGCAAGAAGGAGTTTTTCATCACCCCGAACAATATCAGCGTAAGCTCATACAAGACCTATAAGGTGGACGGAGCACCGACGATTGACAAAGATCACAATTTGCAAGTAGGGGACTACCTCCTTGCCGACGGCAATATTGTAGGCAAAGACGAAACTTTGACCGAAGAACAGAAAGCAAGCGTTATCGCCATCGTGTTCCATGCCGGTCATCACGAAAACGATGCCTCCGATTACTCCGCCACCGGTATCGGTCAGC
>NZ_CAXSVC010000073.1:0-1290 GCF_964240755.1 Bacteroides sp. HPS0048
CATAAAAAAAGGAGCAACGCCTTGCTCCAACCTTTGTTAACCTTAAATCTAATACTATGAAAAACACATTGCAAAGATACGGCCTTTTGTGGTATTCGCAAATAATCCAAATAAAAAAGTGTGTTTTATAACATGCTTTAATATTTGCATTTATAAATTTATAAAAAGAAGGCTTTCCGGAAGGGGTATTTTAACAAAAAGTATTTTTTCTACGGGGAGGTACATCGACACAGTGTAATCTATTATTTTGTGTGTTTTTATTAAATTGATTGTTCCTTCAAGTTACTGCTTGGATATTATTTCTTATTTTTGTGTGGATTGGGAGATAAAAAGACTGAACTATAATAACTAAGGAATTATGAAAACAAAGTATTTATCCGGACTGGTATTACTCCTCCTTTTGGCAGTTGGTTTTGCGTCATGCAACGATGATGAAGAGCATTGGTATGATAGTATGAAAGATGGGAGACCTTTTTTTAGCGGTCATGTTGTACGTTTCTATTTTATTGATGAGGAAGGGCATGATCTTATTAATATGATTGCATTGCCCATTTCCAGTAAGACTCTGCTTGATACACCACCGGCATCTCCTACTGAGTTTGCTACAACAACTGATGGACTTTGGTATAATAATGAGATAAATAATATAGTAATGGATAAGGATGAAAATCTGAATAGTTTCTTTACTTATGCGTATGGTGATTCACGGTACAGTGATTTTACCTTTTATGTATACTTCAAGGGCAAGCCTTATGAAATGGCTCTTCAACACAGATATCAGGGCAAACGTAAAGCAAATGGTGATTATATTAGTGATATAGTATCCTGGAAAGTAAATGGAAAACTTATTTATTCCGCAGATGAACCTACTTACAGGAGGAAAGTATTCATTATGTGCAAAGCTGATGGAGAAACGGTCATTACATTTAAGTGAAAGAACGAAGTGATATGATTATGTCCGTTTTTGAGCGGACATCTGTTCGAAAATGAACGCATGTCTTATTTTTATAATCGTTGATAATCAGGTTATTATACCTTTGGCACGGCTATTGACTATCTATATGCGAAGGCGGTTGAGAAAAAAACAGCAGTCGCAGATCCAAAGAATAATAACAATAAAAAAATAACGATTATGAAAGCAAATGTATTTTTCAAAGCAGTGGTAATGGTAGCAGTGTTAATGGCAAGTGTAATGAGTGCTAATGCAGGTAATCCTGTTGACTATGTGAAAAATGATGAGATGAATGGTGAATTACTGGTAGCTAAGACTATCTTTAAAAATGAATCCGG
>NZ_CAXSVC010000074.1:0-1227 GCF_964240755.1 Bacteroides sp. HPS0048
TCTAAGTTCATCAACAATACTGCGTTGCCTACATCAGCTCTGCCCTCCTGATAACAAGGAGATTGAACAAGTTGGAGTTGACGATTGGGCTTGGCGCAAAGGCGTGTCATATGGCAGCATCGTTATCGATTTATTAAATAAGTATCCGGTTGATTTGTTGGGTGACCGTGAAGCGAAAAGTTTCCTCGAATGGATGGAAGAACACCCATGTGTAAATGTCGTCAGCAGAGACAGGGCTACCGGTTATAGTTCGGCCATTGCGTCTACCGGACGGCATGTTGTGGAGGTTGCAGACAAATTCCATCTTATTAAAAACATACACGAATGTATGGACAAGCTCCTAAGCGAGCATTATGCAGCATACTGCAATAAAATCAGGGAGAAAGAAGCCATGGACGATTGCCTTTTACAGCCAAAACAGACTGCCATGATCCATATACCTCCAAAGAAAGCGAAAGCAGATTCCCGCATGACAAAGTTTAAAGAGGTGAAAGAACTGCAGCTCAAGGGATTCAACCCCTTTGCCATTTCTAAAAAGTTGGGAATAGCCCGCCCGACTGCACTCAAATTCTGCAGAATGCAAGAACTTGCTCCGCGAAACAGCAAAGCCAGGACCGATTACCATTTGTATGACAAGCACATTGAAGACGGGGTTGCAAATGGAACACCCCTGAGTACCCTTTATGCCCAGATTTGCAACATGGGCTTCAAAGGAAGTCTGGCCCCATTCTATGCCCACTACAGATACTTGAGTGATGGACACAGGGGATTTAGATCCAAATATTTCAAACCCAACCGAAGAGTGAAACAGACCGACGAAAGGGCAAGGATATTACCTCTCAAGCGGATATCTACTATCACTGCCAAATCAATCTATCAAGGAAATATGAATAAGTCGGAAGAAGAACTGATTGAGACATTGTATCAATTTGATTGGTTTAGACAAATGCATGAAGCAACCAAATCCTTTTATTGTATTATTACAGGCACAGAAACATATGATCTAATAAGATGGATGAAAAAATATTGGAATACAGAGATACAAACGCTTAAAACATTTATACTGGGAATAAGGAAAGATTATAAAGCCGTCAAAAATACAATCAAGTATAACATTACCAATGGGATTACCGAGGGCTTTGTTAACAAACTAAAGGCAGTGAAGCGAACTATGTATGGAAGGGCAGGATTAGAGTTGCTAAGAATTAAGATGGTGATGGAACATGT
>NZ_CAXSVC010000075.1:0-1215 GCF_964240755.1 Bacteroides sp. HPS0048
AAAGAAAATTGAAAGTATTAGGCTTATCAAATCAATATAAATTTCATCCATCCTCGAAAAATTAAATATAAGTTTTAGTACTTTTACTAATATAACATGAATCAAATATATTCCCATTGTATACATTCCATAACTCGTCATCCAATGAACGATGTGTAAGTTCTTTATAGAAGAATAGATTTTAACAATAACAAAGTAGACAGAAAGACTACCTAAAAGACCAATGAAAAATCGATAAAAAGTAACATATAAATTATTTATATCAAATGTCCCTGTTCTATAATCAATAATTTTTATTGGAGTGTTATAGATTGTATACTCACTATCCCAAAAGTATAAACAAAATGCAAAGAATGGTATCGAAATCCATACATACTTTTTCAGAAAATGATATTTACTTTCTATTTTATGTGTCAAATATCCTAGAACAAAATAAGGATACATAAAAGATACTAACCAAGGAATATAAGGAAATAGAGTCAATACAATAACACTTACCAACAAAATCTTAAATTTCAAAGATAAATAAAGTATTATGTAACACAAAAATAAACATTTAAGAAACCAAAAAGCGTTAAATGGTGGTTCATAGGTATGAGATATATGTAACGTAAATGATAAAGAATACAATATAAACTCTTGTATTATGTAAAATAAAAAAGTCGGCAATATTAATTGACAGAATTTAGAAACAAATATTTCTTTCCAATTTTTATTTAATGATGAATAAGAAAAATAACCACTTAACAACATAAACAAAGGCATATGAAAAGAATAAATCACATGATGAACAGAATTTTGCCAAAAACCATCTGTATCAATCCCTTCTATTACATGACACCATACTACCAAAAATATTGATATAAATTTCACAAAATCAACAGATAAGATTCTCTGTTTCATCAATATAAATCATTAATGTTTTTCAATCTCAGATGTTTACTATCTTTCTCACTTACTAAAACTTTCTCTAAAGGTATCTTCCAATCAATCCCCAGCTCCGCATCATTCCAGGCTATTGCTCCTTCCGCTTCCGGATGATAAAACTCATCACATTTATATTGGAAAATAACCTCTTCGCTCAATACACTAAACCCATGTGCAAATCCACGGGGTATAAAAAACTGGCGATGGTTTCCCTCCGTCAATTCCACAGCCACATGCTGTCCGAAAGTAGGGGAACCTTTGCGGATATCTACGGCAACATCCAGTACT
>NZ_CAXSVC010000076.1:0-1211 GCF_964240755.1 Bacteroides sp. HPS0048
GTTTATATTTCGTATATTTACATGGTAATATTAAACAGTAATTGACATGAAAATAGGTATAATTGACATTTGTAAGCAAATAGAGGACCCTCGGATGGATCGTAAAAAGTTACATAAAATGGAAACGATCATATATGTATCCATTGCTGCTGTCATCTGTGGTGCTCAGTCTTGGAATGAGATTGAAGAATTTGGCCATGCTAAATTCGATTTTTTTAAAAGTAGAATACCCGATTTAGAAGTTATCCCCAGCCATGATACTTTTAATCGTTTCTTCAGCATTATAAAACCATCCTATTTTGAGTTGATTTTCCGCAATTGGGTGAAACAAGTGTGTCAGGAGATTAAAGGTGTTGTAGCCATCGATGGAAAACTAATGCGTGGTCCTAGCAAATGTAATGATGAACATACTACCGGCAAAGAAGGCTTTAAGCTCTGGATGGTTTCAGCATGGTCCGCAGCTAACGGTATTTCTCTGGGTCAGGTAAAAGTGGATGATAAAAGTAATGAAATCACAGCTGTTCCTCTGCTAATCCATGCCTTGGATCTGGATGATTGTATCGTCACTATTGATGCCATGGGCTGTCAGTTGGAAATAACAAAAGCCATTATTGAACGGAATTCAAACTATATAATAGCTTTAAAGAAAAATCAAAAGAGCAGTTATGAATTAGCCAAGAAAATAATTGATGGGTATGAAAACAGAAATGTGATTCTCAATAGGGTTACCCGGCATACCAGCGAAAGTACAGGACATGGAAGGATTGAAACAAGAGTCTGTACTGTAGTCAGTTATGGTCCGGTCATGGAGCCGATGTTTAAGGACAAATTTGCGGGATTGAGGTCAATAGTGGGCATGAAATCCGAAAGGATAATTTTGGCAACGGGGGAACGTTCTGAAAAAACGAGGTATTATATAACTTCACTTGAAAATACTAACCCGGAGGAAATAGCCAATGCCATTAGACAGCATTGGTCCATTGAAAACAATCTGCATTGGCAACTGGATGTTACCTTCAGGGAAGACTACAGCAAGAAAGTGCAGAATGCAGCAAGAAATTTCTCGGCAGTTACAAAAATGGCGCTCACCATTTTGAAGAATGATAAAGTCACAAAAGGAAGCATGAATCTCAAAAGGCTGAAAGCAGGATGGGATGAAAAATACCTGTCAACACTTTTACAGGACAGCGCATTTTAATGCGTCGGCCCTG
>NZ_CAXSVC010000077.1:0-1080 GCF_964240755.1 Bacteroides sp. HPS0048
TGTAAAAGGCAATCATTCCTGGATTCTTTCTTCCTGATTTTATTGCAGTAATCTGCATAATGTTCACTGATAAGCCTGGCCATGTGTTCTTGCATATTCTTGATAAGGTGGAACTTGTCTGCAACCTCCACAATGGGGCGTCCGATCGAAGCAATGGCAGAACTATAAGCGGTAGACCGATCTCTGCTGACAAGATTTACCTGCTGGTGTGCTTCCATCCAGTCACGGAAGCTCTTTTCTTCACGATCGGGCAATAAATCAATCGGATGTCTATTCAATAAATCGATGACAATCGTTCCATATGACACACCTTTACGCCAAGCCCAATCGTCAACTCCAATTCTTGCAATCCTCTTGTAATCAGGCGGACAGAGGCGATGAAGGCAACGCAGTAGGGTTGATGAACTTAATGTGACACCGCAATATGAGAGGAGTTTACTGATGGGGATGGAAGGCATTAGTAGACCATTACGAATTACGGTTAACTCTAATCGCCGTGTACGTCTGCGATAGCGAAAGATTTCATTACCAGGCTGTTCGGCAAATGTCGTTTTATGACAATCTTCATTTTTGCAGAAGAATTTTCGCGATTCAAAAAACAGAACAACCTCTTTGCCTAGTATTGACAAATCATTTATTTTTCTAATGTATCGACTATGGACATGATGACTCTCATTTCCACAATAAGGACATGTTCCACTTGACTTAGAGCTTTTTGAATAAAGAATTATAGCATTTCCATCATGACGTACATCTTCGATAGCAATGTCTGATGATTGATAAATAGAGGCTAAGCTATTGTCTTTATTAAAAATAGTTGAACCATCATTATTGTTTAATGATGGTTTTATTGTAACTTTGTTTATATTAGGTTTATCTGGCATTCGGTTATTCTTTATGTTTGGCGATATAAAGATACGGAAAAAGGGCCAGGTAACCTAATATTTACACATGATTAATCACTGAATATCAGTGGTTTAAAACAGGAAAAACAATCGGGAATTCTTTAAATTCATAGATCGTTAATTTATGGAAATTGGATTATAAGACAGCTCTTTTCAACTAAATTGAAGAAGAACC
>NZ_CAXSVC010000078.1:0-1068 GCF_964240755.1 Bacteroides sp. HPS0048
ACAGCTGTTTACTTACCCCTTTGGTGATAGGATACAGACGGGTGCCTGAACCGCCGGCTAATACAATTCCTTTCATATTATTATAATGATGGTTGGTTCGTTGATAACTTCATTCTTTTCTTATGGCACTTGGTAGTTACTTTTTCTACAAATCCAGCAGGCATATCTACCTGTGCACATCCAAGCATATCCAATCGGATGGCAACTTTACTTTTTCCGTCTACCATTACCAGTTCTCCTTCCAGACCTGTTAATGG
Source organism: Bacteroides sp. HPS0048 (assembly GCF_964240755.1). NCBI lineage: Bacteria > Pseudomonadati > Bacteroidota > Bacteroidia > Bacteroidales > Bacteroidaceae > Bacteroides > Bacteroides sp. HPS0048. The sequence goes on from NZ_CAXSVC010000078.1 coordinate 258, forward strand.
ACCTTTGATCACTTTTACCAATTCTCCCGGAGCAAGTGGGGTAGTAGATAATTCCACGGCAGCTTTGGAGTAGTCCAACATGAATTTGAATTTCTCCATTTGTTTATCCGGGATAATAGCAGGAGTTGATTCTCCTCGTAACACCATATACCTGCTAACGGACGATAAGGTTAGAGGTAAAGAGCGTTCTTCGGGGGATACACGAACGAAGAGTATCATTGGAATCACCACACGTTCCACCTTTTTCCGGCGGTCACTCCATTGATGAATTTCCTCTTGAATGGGGAGGAAACATTCGATACCCATAGCGTTGATGCGATCACGAGTTTTCTTTTCGTGATGGAGGCGAACGTAAGCTGCAAGCCAGTACTTCATAAAGTTATATTCTGAGATTTCTGATATCGAAGGAGGGGGATACTGGTGCTTTGTTACGAAGCGCTTGAGCACGCTACGCTGTTACCTGTCACAACTCTGTGAGGTAATCTTTGATACAATAGACCAAATCCGATGCAAAGATATATATTATTTACGAAAAAAAATAATTTGTAGATAAAAAATAATATAATAAATGAGTTTTGTCTTTTTAATTCTTTATTTGGGTTCTGTCTTTTTGCTCATAGTTGTTTCTTGTTTGTTTCTTGAAAATATATTACTAATGTTTCGTTTGTAGTCCTTTTTATAAAAAGGGTTTGGATCTTTTTTAGAATTCATTAATACGAATGTTATCTTTTTTAAAGAAGGTATGATGGTATCTGTGAAATGAATGATATAATTCCTCGAATAGGTTTTTATGTAAATGAATATTTTATAC
>NZ_CAXSVC010000079.1:0-879 GCF_964240755.1 Bacteroides sp. HPS0048
AACTTGCTTTCCAGCGTGGCTGTTTTCATTACGTTTTTCATGCCTTTCTGTTTTTAATAGTTGAAGAAAACAACCGGAGGAACTTTCTCCGGCTGATGATGTAGCGGGGATGGCTGCGCAGCGCATGGAGTTTCATAAGCCCCCATTCGCCGTATTTCGTGTTCATGCTGAAGGTCGCCCAGACCAGCACCAATGCGGAGATGACCCCGAAACCGATGCAGACCCACTGGCCTATGCCTGCCATGTACATGATGACGAACACCACGAACAGGGCGAGCAACCCTCCGGCAAAGATGAACAGGTACTGGCTCTTGAGTCCCTTGAACTCCGGGCTGCGACCGATTCCCTTGTTGACAGGATACTTCGCCATATTACAGGAAGAATGAACGTAAGATGGTGGCAGCCACAATCAGGAAGATACACGCACCGAACCAGCTGGCGGCGGTCTTTGAAGTGTCCGGGTCACCCGACGAGAACTTGGAATATACCTTCACGCCCCCGATAAGGCCGATAACGGCGCCGATGGCGTAAATCAACTTGGTTCCGGGATCGAAATACGAAGTGACCATGTTGGTCGCTTCCGAGATACCGGCGATACCGTTGCCTTGGGCGAAAGCCCCCATTGAAACCAGCAGCGTCATGGCTGCCAAAAAGAATCTTTTTTTCATGTGTCGAAACTTTTAATTGGTGAGACAAAAATGATTTCGACTGCGAATATATAGTGCTTAATCCATTGATTTACAAACTGTACGACTTGTGACACCTTATGACGTCACGTTACATCGGCAAGGGGTTTTCAAGCATTCAAAAAGGGTTTTCCCGGCAATATGAAACAGTAAAAACAGGGATAAGGAGAAAGCGGCATTTCATTTCTTCCGG
>NZ_CAXSVC010000080.1:0-829 GCF_964240755.1 Bacteroides sp. HPS0048
ATACATGACTTTATCTGTTTATCGTTAAAAATGAAAACACCCCGCAAGGATTGCCTTACGGGGTGCTGTGTAAATCTTATCATGGTCAGTTTTCTCTTAGGGTGATTTCATCCAGATGCAGACGCTTGAAACAACTTTCGGCTGCCGCACTGTCCTTGAACCGGACATCGATACGTCCGTTCTTGTAGAATCGGATTTGCTCGGCATTGGTGGTCGTAAGGTCGTACCAGTCTGTGACAGAAATGTCGTTGTCATCAAAACGGATAATCATCTTTGAATTTCCATTCAGTATGTCATCCGCACCGTAGGCAATGCCGGCACACAGGGTTTCCAGTTCTCCGCCGTAGTTGTAGGAGATTCTGTTCCTTTGGTTGTATTGCATGGAAAAATCGTCGAAACGGATGATTTCGGGAAAGATTATCTTGTCCTTCTTCAACTCCGTCTTGACTTTGCTCCAGTATGCCGGTCTGACAACTTTGCTCAGGCGTGCGAGCAGTTCTTCCACGGCCGTTTCCCGGAAACTCTTGCCGCCCAAGTGTTCGATGACTACATCTACATATGTGTCATAAACAGGACGGAAGCCCATCGGAAGGGTCTTTTCGTCTATTTTATACTCAGGAACCGACACTTTGTAAGTCCTGTTGAAATAAGAAATGATGCGGTTCGCAAAATTCGCGTTGGCGTTTCGGTTCTTATCTACCAGATCGTTAATCAGGTCAAACGGTTTGAACTCGTTGTGTGAATAGTCTTCCCTGTCGTTATGGTAAGTGTAGAAATCACGCATGGAAACCTTGCCGTTTTCTTCGTAATGGAACTTACGTTCGGCTTG
>NZ_CAXSVC010000081.1:0-677 GCF_964240755.1 Bacteroides sp. HPS0048
AAAGAAGATTCCCGCATGATAAAGTTTAAAGAAGTGAAAGAATTACAACAAAAGGGATTTAAACCTTTTGCCATTTCTAAGAAGCTGGGAATAGCACGGCAGACTGCAACCAAATTCTGTAGAATGCAAGAACTTCCTACGCGAAATAGTAAGCAGAGGAACAACTACCATTTGTATGATAAGTACGTTGAAGACGGGGTTAAAAATGGAATCGCTCTAAAAAGCCTTCATGTCGAGATTTGTAAAATGGGGGTCAAGGGAAGTTTGACATCATTCTATGACCACTACAGATACTTGAGTGACGGACACAGAGGATTTAGACCTAAATGTTTCAAACCAAATAGAAAAGGGAAACCAATAGACGAAAGGGGGAAACTATGGTCCCTCAAACAAATATCCGTCATCATTAACAAATCAATCTATCAAAAAAAGGTTAATAAGCCGGAGGAAGAGCTTATTGAAACGTTGTCTGAGTTTTATTGGTTTAAACAGATGTATGAGGCAGCTAAATCCTTTTACTGTATTATTACAGGTACGGAAACTGACAAACTAATAAGATGGATGAAAGAATTTTGGAATACAAATTTACAAACCCTAAAAACTTTTTTATTAGGAATAAGGAAAGATTACAAAGCGATCAAAAACACAATCAAGTACAATATTACCAATGGGATTAC
>NZ_CAXSVC010000082.1:0-654 GCF_964240755.1 Bacteroides sp. HPS0048
CTACCTCGCTTATCTCTATTTATTAAGATGGTATAAAGATCTCCCTTGCTCAAAGCCGTTTCGTCAATACATAGGCGATAACCCATATTCTTTGGATAAAGGATATACTCTTGGGCATGTGCTCTCTGATCCCAATTCTGGAAGTCACTCAGGTGATCTTTATATTGGCATTGAAGCTGTTTGCCATCCATACAGTAATGCTCAGCTACACTTTGGCAGCTAACGGCGTGATTATCTAAGTAATTCTTTTAAAAAAGCACCGAACTCAGCGGTTATGCGAGTACCGGTGGCTACCAAACTCCAGTCACGACTATATGTCTGCCCTGTGGATGGATCTTCCCAGCGACGACGCTTGATACGTAAATAAACGGCTTTACCACGGATAGGGAAGTCCTGAACTTCAATCTCAGGGAGGAAACCTTTTGAGTGAAGATGTAGATCTGAGTATTCAGCAGGAATAGTGGCTTTCTCCTCTAAATAAAGAATAAAGCAAGTATCCTGAGAAACATGATTGACTAGGGTAAAGTAATCAAGGATTCCTGAAGGCAAGAACAAGCTTAAAGAAGCAACAGGATCAATCGTTTGGGAAGAGGATGTTTTCATGATGCAAAAATAAGAATTTTAACGCAATCCCCCAAGGTTTCAGACTGAGCC
>NZ_CAXSVC010000083.1:0-600 GCF_964240755.1 Bacteroides sp. HPS0048
TGCTCCTTTGCCGAACGTGCACATAAGAAAAGCAGTGTTTTCAATTGTTTGTCACCCATTGGCGATATTTTATGTCCGCATTTCATCTTTCCCGATTCTTTTGGATAAGGAGCGATACCTGCGTAAGCAGCACATTTTTTAGCCGTGTCTAATTTTCTAAAATTCTCTGTCTTTATTATCAGCTCACAACTGGTCACAGGTCCTACACCGACAATGGAGGTAAGAATCTGATAATTCCTGCTGAATTCGGAAGAGTTTTGTATGAGGGCTTCTATCTCATGGTCAAGCCCGGATATTTGGGTATTTAACTCCGCAAGAACAGCTCTCCGTGCATGGTCGGCCGCCAGGGAAACAGAAGATTTACAATTATCACCTATGTTTAAAGTGTCCAGGCGCTTACGAGAGTCCACCAGCAGAGAGCGTGTACGATACAATTCCTGAAGTTCAGACATCTCTTCCCCAGGATAGAAACAAGGTCTGAGAAGGTCATAAAAACGTTCGGCATATTCACGGATACGACAGGCATCCAGAGGATCGGATTTACCACGCTGAAGCCCCAGACTATGCTTTATCTGATAACCCGGAACAAAACACAGGCAT
>NZ_CAXSVC010000084.1:0-594 GCF_964240755.1 Bacteroides sp. HPS0048
CAAAGGTGTTGTAAAACATAAAAATGAAAGGAAGGGAAAAAGAAGAAAAAAGGAGGCACATTGTAATATATACGCGCGCACGTATACCGGGGGCAATAAATTAGCAAATACATATTCACGCATGGCAAATCCCAATGAGAACAGGCATCACCCTTTCAATAATAATGCATACTCTTTTTGCATTATTCTCTAACAATCTATTTTAAATGGCATCGATTTATAACCTCCCGTCTCCGATAATTCAGAAATTCAAAGTAGCTAAGCCCCGGTTTCATATGTACAAAACTTAACTTAGAAATACACTCTGTAAATTACAGCAGATAAGTAGTATATTATACTATCTATGAATATACATATATAACACGTTAAATACCAAGATCATACAAGTGATAATACACCTTTCTTATATTCATAACATCCGGATGTTTCTACCAAAAACACCCGGATGTTTTAATACACAACACCCGGATGTTTTCTATAACAACATCCGGGTGTTATGGTTTCTTTATCTTTGAGTTCAGGGCCGACGCATTAAATAAATTACTATTGCATATGTACTTTTCTTATTGTTATTTAATTGAATATTAATTGTTT
>NZ_CAXSVC010000085.1:0-568 GCF_964240755.1 Bacteroides sp. HPS0048
GGACATAAAATATCGCCAATGGGTGACAAACAATTGAAAACACTGCTTTTCTTATGTGCACGTTCGGCAAAGGAGCATAATAAAGAAATAAGATTATACTTCCTAAAAAAGCATAAAGTGGAAAAGAAGCACTTTTTCGTAGCGATGAATAACATTGCCAATAAGTTATTGCGGCTGATTTACAGTCTGATTCACAAGCAACAGACCTATGACAGGGATTATATACAAAGAGACCCGAGATGTGTTGTGATTTCAGATACAAATAAATGCTGAAAAAGGAACAAATGGACCGTTTAGGTAGTAAATATTCAAAACAAGTAGACGGTTTTATAATACATTGATAATTAATACATTATATGAGAGATTATTTTCTCGTAGAGAATCGACTCGTTTCTCTACGACAAACGCTTCGATTCTCTACGAGAAACGGGGCATTTATCACCGAGAAATAAATGAAACATCCATAAGATATAACAATTGGTATAGTTACGAAAGTAGAGTCAGTCATTAATTGTAATGAAAAAGAAAACATAGTGAAGAAAGGACATATCTTTCGTAGTTAACATTT
>NZ_CAXSVC010000086.1:0-556 GCF_964240755.1 Bacteroides sp. HPS0048
CTACGCCACAATACGAAAGTAGTTTACTGATGGTTCGGGAAGACATCATAAGACCATTACGAATGACAGTTAACTCTAATCGGCGTGTACGCCTGCGGTAGCGGAAGACTTCATTGCCGGGTTGTTCGGCAAATGTCTTTGGGGGGCAATCTGCATTTTTGCAGAAGAACTTGCGCGATTCCAAGATCAAAACAACCTTCTTGCCAAGTATGGACAAATCATTTATTGTTCTAGTGTATCGACTATGAACGTGATGACTTTCACCCCCACAATAAGGGCATACCGCACTCCGCTTTGAACCTTTGGCATATAGAACTATCGTATTACCTTCATACCCTACATCTTCAATGGAAAGGTCGGATGATTCGTAAATAAAAGAAAAACTATTGTCTTTATGGAATAGGGTTGAACACAAGCCATTGTTTAATGAGCTTTTTATCGTAACTTTGTTACCGTTAGGTTTATCGGGCATTCCTTGATTCTTTGTGTTTGGCGATATAAAGATAACAAAAATGCCGGAAAACCTAACTCTTTTAGGAGATCAGTTATTATCAGT